>DASUAK010000189.1:0-14945 GCA_035763845.1 bacterium
CGCGGCGAAGTGGCGAAGTGAGAGACGGGAGGAGGGATCGCCTCGTGGTCCGGGAGCGCGAGCCGCTGCACGTCATCGTCCAGGGGAAGCACATCGCCGTCACGCCCGCCCTGCGCGAGTACGCAGAGGAGAAGCTCGGCCGCATCACGCGCTACTTCGATCAGGTGCAGGAGGCGCAGGTTGTCCTCAGCGTGGAGCGGCGCCGGGGAGACGTCGGCAAGGCGCAGGTCGTGGAGGTCACGGTGCACGGCGACGGGGTGCTGCTGCGCGGCGAGGAAGCCTCCGCCGACATGTACGCCTCGATCGACCTGGTCGTCGAGAAGCTGAAGAAGCAGATCGCGCGCCACCGCAGCAGGTTCATCGACCGGCGGCGGCTGGAGGAGAGCCGGAAGAAGACGCAGGCGATCGTGCGGGCCGACCGGGCGCTGCGGGCCGGTCCGCGGGAGCCGCAGATCGTGCGGACGAAGCGGTTCGCGATGAAGCCGATGACGGCCGAGGACGCGGCGCTGCAGATGGAGCTGCTCGGCCACGACTTCTTCGTCTTCCGCAACGCGAGCTCGCTCGAAGTGAACGTCGTCTACAAGCGGGCCGAGGGCAACTACGGGGTGATCGAGCCGGAACCGTAGCGGATCATCACGGCGACAACGGCGAGGTGGGGCACGTGGGCGTACGGGGCGAGCGCGAAGGGCGGACGCTGGCCGAGGCGGCGGAGGCTGTCGTCCGCCAGCTGCGGGGCGTGCGGGCGGTGCGGGTCGAGGGCGACGGGGAGGGCGGGATCCGTCTCGTCCACGTCCTCGGCGGGCCCGACCGCAGCGCCAAGGTGATCGCGGTCGACGTCGTGTCCGCCCTGGCCGCGGAGCTGGGCGTGGAGCTCGAGCCGCGCCAGGTGCGCGTGGCGGCGCAGCAGCGCACCGAGCCGGCGGCCGGGCCCGACCAGCTGCGCCTCAAGTTCGTGGGCCTCTCCGTCTCCGTGCTCCGCTCCACCGCCGAGGTGAAGGTGCACCTGGAGGAGCAGGGGTTGATCTACGAGGGGATCGCCTCGGGTCCGTACGGCCGCGGCAACCGCCTCGAGCTCGTCGGCGAAGCGGCGCTGCACGCGGTCGAGCTCTTCCTGCGCACCGAAGGCATGTTTCTCCTCGACGGGGTCAGCACGCTGGCCGTCGGCGCCCACGAGGTGGCCGTGGCCGTGGTCTCCCTGCCCGCCCGGGAAGAGGAGACCCTGGTCGGCTCGGCCGTGGTCCGCGACGATTCCCGCGAAGCGGTGGTGCGTGCCGTCCTGGACGCCATCAACCGCCCCGTCTCCTGGCTGGTCGGCCGCAAGCCCGGCTGATCGCCCGTCCGCGTTTCTGTCGCCGCCCAGTCAGCGAGGCGCTGGAAGCCCATCTCGACGGCCTCCGCCGGCATCCGAGACCGACGACGGGGAGGACACGCCATGGCGGTTGAGCGGATCGACTACCTCTATCTGGAGACCACGAACTGGGGCAAGGCGGTCAAGTTCTGGCAGACTCTCGGCTTCCGCCTCGTGCTCGACCTGGGGCACTCCGGCCGCCTCGAGCCCGTGGGCGGGGGTCCCGGGATCTTCCTTGAAGAGGTGCCGGAGGGGCGCCCGCTGCGGGTGCAGATCTTCCTGCGCGGCCCCGAAGAGCCCGCGCCCGGCGCGCCCGCGCAGGTGGCGCGGGAGTGGCACGACAGCCACTGGGGCACGCGGCTCCTCGAGCTGCGCGATCCCGACGGGCGGACCGTCGTGGTGCAGGCGCAGAGCGCCCGAACGGGGCGGGCCTGACCGCCCGGAGCGCTTCCGCTATAATGGGTCTGTTATGCCGAGTTTGCTGACCCGCCTGTTCGGGGATCCCGCCGCCCGCGACGTCCGCCGCCTGCAGCCGCTGGTCGACGCCGTGAACGCCCTCGACGCCGAGTACGCCGCGCTGACGGACGAGGCGCTGCGGGCGAAGACCGCGGCGTTCCGGGAGAGGCTGGCCGCCGGCGAAACGCTGGACGACCTGCTGCCCGAGGCCTTCGCCGTGGTGCGCGAGGCCGGCAAGCGCACGATCGGCCAGCGCCACTTCGACGCACAGCTCTTCGGCGGCATCGTCCTGCACCAGGGCAAGATCGCCGAGATGAAGACCGGCGAGGGCAAGACGCTGGTCGCCACACTGCCTGTCTACCTGAACGCCCTGGGCGGCCGCGGCGCGCACCTCGTCACCGTCAACGACTACCTGTCCCGCCGCGACGCCGGCTGGATGGGGCCCATCTACCGCTTCCTGGGCCTCTCCGTGGCCACGATCGCGCATGAGTTCAGCGGGCTGTACGACCCCGCGTTCACCGACCCCCAGCCGCACGCCGACGACCGGCTGAACCACTTCCGCCCGGTCAGCCGGCGCGAGGCCTACCACGCCGACATCACGTACGGCACGGTGAACGAGTTCGGCTTCGACTATCTCCGGGACAACATGGCCCTGCGCCGGGAGGATCTGGTCCAGCGCGACCTGGCCTACGCCATCGTCGACGAGGTGGACTTCATCCTCATCGACGAGGCGCGCACGCCGCTGATCATCTCCGGGATGATCGACGCCTCGACCAAGAAGTACTACGACTTCGCCCGCATCGTGCCGCGGCTGCGGGCCGCGGCCGACTATACCGTGGACGAGAAGATCAAGACCGCCCTGCTGACGGAAGAGGGCACCACCCGCGTCGAGCACATCCTCGGCGTCAGCAACCTCGCGGACATCGAGCACGTCGACCTGATGCACCACATCCAGCAGGCCCTGCGGGCCCACGCCTGCTACAAGAAGGACGTGGACTACGTCGTCAAGGACGGTCAGGTCATCATCGTCGACGAGTTCACCGGCCGCCTGATGTTCGGCCGGCGCTACAGCGACGGGCTCCACCAGGCGATCGAGGCCAAGGAGAACGTGCGCATCGAGCGGGAGAGCCAGACCCTGGCCAGCATCACCATCCAGAACTACTTCCGGATGTACGAGAAGCTCGCCGGCATGACGGGCACGGCCAAGACCGAGGAGGAGGAGCTGCAGAAGATCTACAACCTCCCGGTCGTCGTCATCCCCACCAACCGTCCGATGGTCCGCGCGGACCACGGCGACCAGATCTACAAGACCGAGCGGGGGAAATGGAAGGCGGTCGTCGCCGAGATCGAGTCCTGGTACAAGCAGGGCCGCCCGGTGCTGGTGGGCACGCGCTCCATCGAGAAGAACGAGCAGCTGAGCGAGATGCTGAAGCGCCGGGGCATCCGCCACGAGGTGCTGAACGCCAAGCAGCACGAGCGCGAGGCGGAGATCATCGCCCAGGCCGGGCGCCGCAGCGCCGTGACGATCGCCACCAATATGGCCGGCCGCGGCGTGGACATCATCTTGGGCGGCAACCCCCCCGACGCCGTGGAGGCCGAGGCCGTGCGGGCGCTCGGCGGCCTGCACGTCGTCGGCACGGAGCGGCACGAGGCCCGCCGCATCGACAACCAGCTCCGCGGCCGCGCCGGCCGGCAGGGCGATCCCGGCTCTACCCGCTTCTTCATCGCCCTCGAGGACGAGCTGATGCGGCTGTTCGCCGGAGCGCGCATCGCCGGGATCATGGACCGCCTGGGCATCGACGAGGACACGCCCATCGAGCACCAGCTGGTCACCCGGCAGATCGAGTCGGCCCAGAAGAAGGTGGAGCAGTACCATTTCGACGTCCGCAAGCACGTCCTTGAGTACGACGACGTGATGAACGTCCAGCGCAAGGTCATCTACGGCGAGCGGCGCAAGGTGCTGTTCGGGGATAATGTCCGGGACAACGTGCTGGACATGGTGGAGCGCCAGCTCGGCGCCCTGGTCGGCGCCTTCTGCCCCGCGGACGCCTCGCCGGACGAATGGGACCTGCCCGGTCTCCAGGAAGCCGCCGCCCAGATCGTCCCCGCGCTGGCGGACGTTCGACCGGAGGGGCACCGCTCGCGGGAGGAGCTCACCGAGGCGCTGACGAGGGAGGCCTTCGCCGCCTACGAGCGCAAGGAGCAGGAGGTCGGCGAGCCGATGCGCGAGGTGGAGCGCATCGTCCTGCTGCAGACGATCGACCGCACGTGGATCGACCACCTGTACAACATGGATTCCCTGCGCGAGGGCATCGGGCTGCGGGCCTACGCGCAGGCCAGCCCCCTCATCGAGTACCAGCGCGAGGGCTACGACCTATTCCAGCAGATGCTGGCCGAGATTCAGGACGAGACGGTCAAGGTGCTCTTCCGCCTGGAGGTCGAGGGCGCACGGATCCCCGCACCGCGCCGCGTGCTGCGCCCGGCCGGCGTGGCCTCCCGGCCCACGGTGGCGGGCCCGGTCCCCGCGCCGGCGGACAGGCTGCCGGAGGAGATGCCGGCCTCCGACGGGGTCAGGCAGGCGCCCGTGACGGTCGGCCGCAAGATCGGCCGCAACGACCCCTGCTGGTGCGGCAGCGGCAAGAAGTACAAGAAGTGTCACGGCAAGGACGAGTAGCTCTCGCCGCCCTGGGCGGCGTTCTGCTCGCCGCGGCATTTCCTCCGCTGGATCTCGGCGTCCTCGGCTGGGTCGCCCTCGTTCCGCTCCTGGTCGCCGCACGCCGCGAGTCCCCGGCCGGTGCGTTCCGCCTCGGGCTCGTCACGGGCGGGGTCGCCTACGTGATCATCCTCGCCTGGATGCGCGTCTTCGGTCTGCCGGCCTGGCTGCTGCTGGCGGCCTACCTCGCCGTCTTCCCGGGGGTCTTCGCCGGGCTGTGGCGGTGGATCAGCGACGGGCGGTCGCCCCACGTCGCGGTGTGGTCGGTGCCGCTGCTGTGGACGTCCCTGGAGTACGTGCGCTCGATCGGGGTGATGGGATTCCCCTGGGCGCTGCTCGGGCTCACGCAGTATCGAGTGCCCGAGGTCATCCAGGTGGCGGCCGTCACCGGTGTCTTCGGCGTGTCGTTCGTGGTGGCGCTTGGTTCGGCGGTGATAGGTGAGGGGGTTGCGGGTCGGCGCTGGCCCCACCTCTTGCTACCTGTTGTTCTCCTTGCCGTGGTCACTCTCGGCGGCTGGGTCTTCCTTCCTCCTCCGTTGCGCAGCGACTTGACCGTCGCTGCGCTACAGCCGAACATCCCATCCCGCCTGAAGTTCGATCCGCTGTACACCGCGCAGCACATGGACACCCTGCGGCGCCTCACCCTGGAGGCGGGGCGGCAGGGCGCCTCGGTCATCGTGATGCCGGAGACCGCGGTGCCCGCCAACCTCTTCGGCCGGGGCGGGGCGCTGCGGGAGGTGGGGGGATGGGCGACCCGCGCGCGGGCGACCGTGATCGCGACCGGCATGGAAAACGGCGTCTCCAACATCGCCGTGGCGATCGCGCCCTCGGGCGACGCGGTGAGCCGCTATGACAAGGTGCGCCTGGTGGCCTTCGGCGAGTTCGGCGTGCGGCCCGGGCTGCGCCATGACCCGCTCTGGACCCCCCAGGCCCGAGTTGGAGTGGCGGTGTGCTTCGAGTCGATCTTCCCGGACGTCTCCCGCGCCCTCGTGAGAGGGGGAGCGGAGATCCTCGCCGTGGTGACGAACGACGGCTGGTTCGATGGGGCGGGCGGCGGCCAGCACGCCGCTCACGCCGTCCTGCGCGCCGTGGAGACCGGCCGCTGGGTGGTTCGCGCCGCCAACACGGGCCTGACGATGATCGTCGATCCCGCCGGACGCATCCGGGATCGCATCCCCCCGAACACCGAGGGGGTTCTCACCGGCACCGTATCGCTCGTACGCGCGGACCCCCCCTATGCGCGCTTCGGCGACGTCTTCGCCGTCCTCGTGCTGCTGACCGTCGCCGCGGTCGCCGTCCCGCCGCTGCGGGCGACGGTGGCGCGCGACGCCCGGACCCCGGCGTTCCTGCAGAGCCTGGCCGCCCTCGGCCTGCCCCTCGCCGCGGTCTGGGTGTTGATCGGTCTGCGGCCGGGCGGACTGTGGCCGGTCGTGCTGCTCGCCCTCGTGGCCGTGTTCTCGGCGCAGCGCCCGATGCGCGAGTGGGGCTTCACCCTGCGCGGTTCGCTGCCGGGTCTGCTCGCCGGGTTGGCCGTGGTGGGCGCGCTCGGGGGCGGTCTTGTCCTTGCCTTCCGAGCCTATGCGATCCCGGTCGGGCTCCCCCTCCCGCCGGGAGGGTGGGCCGCCGGTGTCCTCCGGGCGCTGGTCGCCGCTCTCGCTCTGGAGGGGTGGCTTCGAGGGATCGCCTTCGCTCCCATCGCGGAGTGGAAGGGGCGGGGGGCGGCGATCGCGGCGGCGACGGCGGCGGGGATGCTGGTGCAGCGCGGGCTCGGGGCGGAGGCCCTGGCCTGGGCGATGGTCACCGGGGCCGCCTTCGGCGCGATCCGCGCCCGCACCGGCAGCGCGCTGGGCCTCGTCGTCCCCCACGCGGCCGGCAGCCTGCTGTTCTCGATCCTGGCCGCCGTGCGCTGAGGGGCGCCCGACCGGTATCTGGTATGATGGAGGACGCCATGACGATCGAAGAGATCCGCAGCCTCGTTGAGCAGGACCGCTCGCGCCTCCAGGACATCGGGAGGCATCTTTGACCTGCCGGCCAAGCAGGCCCGCATCGCCGCCCTCGAAGCGGAGATGCAGCGGCCGGATCTGTGGTCCAATCCCGAGCGCTCGCGCAAGGTCGGTCAGGAGCTGAGGGCGCTCCACGCCCAGGTGGACACCTATGCCGGTCTGGCCCGCCAGGTCGAGGACCTCGCCGAGCTGACCGGCCTGGCCGTCGCCGATCCCTCCGGGATCAGCACCGCGGAGCTGGCCGCGGAAGCCGCGACGACCCACGAGCGGCTGCAGCGCCTCGAGCTGGTCACCCTCCTCAGCGGCGAGCACGACGGCAGCAATGCCATCCTTTCCATCCACGCCGGCGCCGGCGGCACCGACTCCCAGGACTGGGCCCAGATCCTCATGCGCATGTACCTGCGCTGGGCCGAGCGGCGGGGGTATACCACCGAGGTGGCCGATCTCTCTCCCGGCGAGGAGGCGGGGCTGAAGAGCGCGACCATCATCGTCGCCGGGCCCTACGCCTACGGCTATCTCAAGAGCGAGCGGGGGGTGCACCGGCTGGTACGGCTCTCGCCCTTCGACGCGGCCCACCGGCGGCACACGTCGTTCGCGCTCGTGGACGTGATCCCCGAGGTCGAGGACGTCGAGATCACGGTGCGGGACGAGGAGCTGAAGGTCGACACCTACCGGGCGGGCGGGGCCGGCGGGCAGAACGTGAACAAGGTCGAGACCGCGGTGCGCATCACCCACCTGCCCACGGGGATCGTCGTGCAGTGCCAGAACGAACGGTCGCAGCACGCCAACAAGCTCACCGCGATGCGGCTCCTCCGGGCCAAGCTGGCCGAGGCGCAGCAGGAGCAGCGCTCGCAGCGCCTGGCCGAGCTGCGGGGCGAGTTCAAGGAAGCCGCCTGGGGCAACCAGATCCGCTCCTACGTCCTGCATCCCTACACGCTCGTGAAGGACCACCGCACCGGCACGGAGGACGGGGACGCCGCTTCCGTGCTGGACGGCGATCTCGACCGGTTCATCGACGCGACCCTGCGGGCGGGCGCGTAGCCAGAGGGACCGCCCCTGCCTCCACGAAGTAGGGAAGGCATGTCGCGGCTGGTGGCGCTGCTGCTGGCGGTGATCCTCGTCGTGATCGCCCCGGCGGCGATCCTGTCCTGGCACCTCTCCAACGGCCTCCGCCGTGACACTCGGGCGCAGGGCGCCGCCGTCCGCGTCTTCGCCGGGCCGGTGGGCATCTTCACCGGGCGGGTCTGGCGTCTGCAGTTCACCGTGCGCCGGGCCTCGTTCGAGGGCGCGACCGCGCGGGAGATGCGCGGCACCCTGCGGAACGTCACCCTGGATCTCACGCAGGCCGCCGGCGGCCACCTCGCCGTCCGCGACATCGGCGGCGGCCGCATCGTCGTGATCGTCGACGAGGCGGACGTGCAGCGCTACCTTGCCGACGCCCGCGACGTGCGGGGGGCCCGGGTGCGGCTCGACGACGAGCTGGTCACGATCACCGGCACCGTCAACGTGTTGAACTCCTCCTTTCCGATCCAGGTCACCTCGAAGCTGGCCATCGACCAGGGCGCGCTCGTGCTGCGCGTGGAGACGTTGAGCATCAGCGGAGTGACCATCCCCTCCGACCTCGGGAACGTCCTGATGACCGCGGTGAACCCGCTGCTGGTCGCCCCCCGCGAGCCGGTGCCGGTGCGCTTCACGGGCGTACGCGTGGACGACGGAAGGGCCGTGATCACCGGGGAGCCGCTGCCGTGAAAGGCCGCCGCCGGCGCCTGCTGCTGGCCGTCGGGCTCGGCGTGCTCGCCGCCCTGGGCGTATTGTGGATGCGCTGGCGGCTGGAGGCCTCCTACCGGACGGTGGAGATCATCCTGGACGGGGCCGATTGGGAGGCCCTGGCCCTCCGGGAGGGCCTCGATCCGCTGGAGGTGCTCGGCCGGGCGGCGCAGCGGGGGGCGACGTCGATCGCCCTCTACGAACGGACGCTGGAGCGCATGGCCGAGCAGGGCGAGGTCGCGTACCTCAGCGGGGAAGAGGCGCGGGCCGGGCTGCGCGCCGGCGCGCTCCCCGGTGCGTTCGCGCCGCTGGGGCCCGCGGAGGTGCGCCCGGGGACACTGTATGTCGCCGGCGAGCCGGAGACCGTCGCCTTCCTCGAGGGGACGTTCGCGTCCCTCCTCGGCCCTGAGCGCGTCCGCGTGGTGGGCGGCGTCCTCGAGGTCCGCGGGCTGCGCGACGACCTGGAGGCGATGGGCCTGGGCTTCCGGCCCGAAGACCTCGAGCGGTACCGCGTGTCCGGCCTGCTGCCGGTCCTGCGCCTGCGCAACCTGCCGGGCCTCACTGCGGAAGGGCTCGAGGCCAAGGGGATCTCGCTGCGCGCCCTGGGCGAAGGCATCCCCATCGTCTTCGAGCTGACCGACGTCCTCGGCTATGCGCGCCTGCTGCCTCAGACCGCGGAGATGCTCCGGCAGGCGGGCGCGCGGTTCGGGCGGATCGAGGTCTTCACCGTCCGCCGCCGGCAGCGCGGGGAGGAAGCGCTGGCGCGTGCGATGCGCGGGGAGGTCATCCGGCTGTTCAGCCTCACCCCGGAGGAGCTGCTCGTCCTCCGCCCGCCCGACGCTCGCGACAAGTTCGTGCGCGCGGCGCGGGAGCGGAACATCCGTCTCCTCTACGTCAGGCCGTTCGTCCCGACGGCCGGCGTGGTGGGCACGGAATCCAACCTGGCCTTTGTCGACGGGATCACGCGGGACCTCCGGCGGTTCGGGCTGCGCGCGGGGCGCGCGGCGCCGATGCCGCGGATCGCGGTGCCCCCGCTGCTGTGGGGCGGGGTGGCGCTGGGCGCGTTCGCGGCGATGGCGCTCACCCTGGGCCTCCTGGGCGAGGCGGTCGGCGTCTTCATCCCGACCAGGCTGCTGTGGTTCCTCATCGCCCTCGGGCTGCTGATCACGGCGGCCGTCTTCGCCGGCGGGCCCCTCGTCCTGTGGATGAAGCTGCTGGCCCTCGGCACCGCCGCCGCCTTCCCCGCGGCGGCCGTCGCCGCCGCCGTGCCGAAGCGGTCGGGCGCGACCCCCGTCCTCGCCGGCATCCGCACCCTGTGGCTCGCCTCCGCCGGATCGATCGCCGCGGGGCTCCTCGTTGCGGCGCTCCTCACCCGGTGGGAGTTCATGATGGCCGCGGACGTCTTCCTCGGGGTGAAGATCGCGCAGCTCCTGCCCGTGGTGCTCGTCGCGCTGATGCTGTGGCGTTACGACCGGCCGGTCCGCTCCTGGCGCGAGACCGCCGCCGAGCTGTGGGAGTGGTCCGGGCATCCGCTGCTCGTGCGCTACGCCGTCGGCGTGGTCATCGTCGGCCTGGCCGGCCTGATCCTCCTGGCCCGCAGCGGCAACTTCGGCCTGCCGCTGCTGGATGTCGAGGAGCGGCTGCGCGGGGCCCTGGAGGATCTCCTCGTCGCCCGCCCGCGGACCAAGGAGTACCTCATCGGCCATCCCGCCCTCCTGCTCGCCGGCGCGGCCGCGGCCGCGGGCTGGCGGCGCTGGGTGATGCCGCTGGCCGTGGTGGGAGCGATCGGGCAGGCCGGGATCGTGAACAGCTTCTCGCACATCCACACCCCGCTGCTGTACACGGTGTGGCGGACGGTGAACGCGCTCTGGCTGGGCACGCTGCTGGGGACGGCCGCCGTCCTCGTGCTGGGCCGGATCGCCGTCCGCGCCGCGCCCCCGCCGCCGGTCCGCTCCCGGCGCTGATGCGGATCGTCATCTCCGGCTACTACGGGTTCGGCAACGTGGGGGACGAAGCGGTGCTCGCCGCCATGCTGTCCGCCCTGCGCGCGCGGCTGCCCGCCTCGCGCGTCACGGTCCTCTCCGCCCACCCCGCGCAGACACGCCGCCTGCACAACGTGCACAGCATCCCCCGCACCGGTATCGCCGTGGTGCGCGCGATCGCCGGGGCCGACCTGTTCCTCAGCGGGGGAGGAAGTCTCATCCAGGACGCCACGAGCGCGCGCAGCGCGGCCTACTACCTCGGCCTGCTCGCGATGGCGGAGATCCTCTCCCGCCGGGCGATGGTCTTCGCCCAGGGGATCGGGCCGCTGCGGCGGACATGGGTCCGGCGGATCGCCTCGCTCGTGCTCAACCGGGCGCACCTGATCACCGTCCGCGACGAGGATTCCCTGCGCACGCTGCGGGAGCTGGGGGTGCGGCGCGCCGCCCATCTCGTCGCCGATCCCGCCTTCGCGCTGGACCCCGCCCCCGAGGACCACGTCCGGGAGCTGATCGGCTCCGGAGGCTCGGGGCCGCGGATCGGTCTCGCCCTGCGGCCCTGGCGGGGCGACGCGTATCTCGCCGCGGTCATCGAGGCGCTGCGGACGGTGCGCGAGGCCGCGGGCGCCACGATCGTCGTCTTCGCCTTCCATCCCGAGCGCGATCTGCCGCTGGCCCGTCCGGCGGCCGAAGCGCTGGGGGCGCGCGTCGTCGCCGACCTGCCCCCGCGCGAGATGGTGGCCGCGGTCGGGATGATGGACGTGCTGGTGGGCGTTCGCCTGCACGCGCTGATCGCAGCGGTCTCCACCGGAGTGCCGCCGGTCGGACTGTCCTACGATCCCAAGATCGATGCGCTGTTCCGGCGGATCGGGGTCGGCCATCTCCTGCCGCTGGCCGGCCTGCAGGCCGGTCAGCTGCATCAGGCCGTCCTCGCCGCGTGGCAGAGCCGCGCGGAGCTGCGCCCGCGGCTCCTCCAGCTGCACACGTCGCTGCGGGAGGACGCCCTCCGCGCCGCGGATCTTGCGGAAGCGCTGCTGTCCACACCGCCCTGATCGCGGGCATGAGTAGGGCAGGAATTACCATCTGCACCAAGGAATAGGGTGGCGCCAATGAACGGACCGACGGGCACACCAGCGGGGGATCGCCCACCGATGCCGGAGGTGCTCAAGGTCTCCGCCGATTCCAAGCCGAAGGCGGTGGCCGGTGCGCTCGCGGCCGTGCTGCGCGAGAAGGGCATGGTCGAGCTCCAGGCCGTCGGGGCCGGCGCGGTCAACCAGGCCGTGAAGGCCATCGCGATCACCCGCGGGTTCGTGGCGCCCAACGGGATCGACCTCGTCGCCATCCCGGCCTTCACCAAGGTGATCATCGAGGGCGAGGAACGCACCGCGATCAAGTTCCTCGTCGAAGCCCGCTGAGCCGCTCGCCGTCTCCCCCCGCACGTCTCGTGGTAACGTAGAACCGGGATGGACAGCGTCTCCGGAGAGTTGAAGGTCTTCTGCGGCACGGCCAACCGGTCGCTGGGCGAGGAGATCGCCAGCTACCTGAGCATCGAGCTCGGCCGTGTGAACATCACGCGCTTCGCCGACGGCGAGACCTACGTGCGGTTCGAGGAGAACGCCCGCGGGGTCGACGCCTTCGTCATCCAGCCGGTCAGCCACCCCGTCAACGAGCACCTCATGGAGCTCCTGATCATGCTCGACGCGCTGCGCCGGGCCTCGGCCGGCCGCATCACCGCCGTCGTGCCCTACTACGGCTACGCGCGGAAGGACAAGAAGGACGCCCCGCGCGAGCCGATCACGGGGCGGCTGGTGGCCGATCTGCTCACCACGGCGGGCGCGGGCCGCGTCCTCACCCTGGACCTGCACGCCGGGCAGATCGAAGGGTTCTTCAATATCCCGGTCGACCATCTGCGGGCCATGCCGCTGTTCGCCGACTACCTCCGGGCGAAGGACCTCCGCCGCGCCGTGGTCGTCGCCGCCGACGACGGCGCGGTGAAGCGCAGCAAGCAGCTGGCGGACCGATTGGACCTGCCCCTGGCGATCATCTTCCAGCGCCGCGTGGGCAAGGACGTCAAGGAGCCGGTGCAGATCGTCGGGGACGTGGAGGGGCGCACGCCGATCATGATCGAGGACGTCATCGACACCGCCGGCACCCTGTTCGGGGCCGTGGACGTGCTGACGGCCAAGGGCGCCCGTCCGGAGATCTACGTCTGCGCCACGCACGCCGTCTTCGCGCCGCCCGCGGTCCAGCGCCTCGGGCGCGACGAGATCCGCGAGGTCATCGTGACGAACACCATCCCGCTGCCGCAGGAGAAGCGGCTGCCCAAGGTCACCGTGCTCTCGGCCGCGCCGCTGCTGGCCGAGGCGATCCGCCGCATTCACCTCAACCAGTCCGTGAGCATCCTCTTTACATGACGGTCCGCACCCGCTACGCGCCGAGCCCGACGGGGTTTCTCCACATCGGCGGGGCGTGGATGGCGTTCTTCAACTGGCTGTTCGCCAGGAGCAGTCATGGCGCGTTCGTGCTCCGCGTAGAAGACACCGATCGGGCCCGGTCCACGCTGGAATACGAACGCGCCATCCTCGAGGATTTCCGATGGCTGGGGATCACCTGGGATGAAGGTCCCGATGTCGGGGGTCCCCACGGTCCGTATCGCCAGACCGAGCGCATGCATTCCTACCGCGCCGCCGCGGACGAGCTGCTCGCCCGCGGGGCGGCCTACCACTGCTTCTGCACCGCCGGGGAGCTGGACGCCGAGCGCCGCCGGGCGGAGGCGGCCAAGCGGCCCTACCGGTACTCCGGCCGCTGCCGCTCGCTCACGGCCGACCAGCGCGCCGCCTTCCAGCGCGAGGGGCGCCGCCCCACCATCCGGCTGCGCCTCCACGACCACCACGAGACCATCGTCGTGGACGATCTGGTGCGGGGCCGGGTGGAGTTCGACCCGGAGCACCTCGACGACTACATCATCGTCCGCTCGGACGGCAGCCCGCTGTACAACTTCGCCAACGTCGTCGACGACCACGCCATGGCGATCACCCACGTCATCCGCGGCATCGAGCATCTCAGCAATACGCCCAAGCAGTGGGTGATGTACCGCGCGCTCGGCTGGACGCCGCCCGAGGTGGCCCACCTCGCCAACATCCTGGGGGCGGACAAGAAGAAGCTCAGCAAGCGCACCGGGGACACCGCGGTGCGCGACTACCGCCGCGAGGGCTTCCTGCCGGAGGCCCTCCTCAACTTCTTCGCCCTGATGGCCTGGTACCCGGAGGAGAACCGGGAGCTCTACACCGTGCAGGAGCTGGTCGAGCGCTTCCGCATCAAAGACCTCGGCAAGGCCTCGCCGGTCTTCGACCTGGACAAGCTGACGTGGATGAACGGGGTCTACATGCGGCAGTTCCTGGACCACTCGCCCGACCGCGTCGTCGAGGCCTGCCTGCCCTCGCTGGGGGAAGCCGGGCTGCTCGACGGGACCCCGACGCCGGCGCAGCGCGAGTACATCGGCCGGGTCGTGGAGGTGCTCGGAGAGCGCATCAAGGTCGGCCGTGACATCGTCACCTACGGGGACTTCTTCTTCACCGAGCCGGTCGTCCTGGAGCCGGACGCCGCGCGCCGCTACCTCAACAGCCCCGAGATCGCCGCCCTGCTCGCCGCGCTGCGCGACCGCGTGGCCGCCGTGCCCTCGCTGGACCCGCCGGCGGCGGAGTCGCTGGTGCGCGGGCTGGCCGAGGAGAAGGGGATGTCCGCCCGCGAGATCGTCCATCCCGTCCGTGTGGCCCTCACCGGGAAGACCGTCGGCCCCGGCCTCTTCGAGCTGATGGCTCTGCTCGGCCCCGACCGCGCCGCCCGCCGGCTCGCCGCGGCGGCCGACCACGCCCGCCGCGGGGGCAGTCCCGCTTCTTGAGCAGCCCCTCCTCCTGAGCCGTTCGCGCGCACCCCGGCGCCGGTGGCGGTCGTATTGCTGCCTGCTGGCTGCGTTCTGCTGACCCGTTTCCCCTCGTCGCCTATCCTCCGAGCAAATCACGCGCGGGCTGTCCGCGCGAGGGAGGCGATCGAGGATGCATCGAACAGTGGCCGTGTTCCTGGTGGTCGTGTTCGCGGTGATGAACTTCAGCGCGGCAACGCCGCTGGTGCCGACGCTGCCGCACCGCTCCTGGGGCCTCGAGCAGTGGCTGATGCCCTGGCCGGTCCAGGTGGCGCGTGCCGCCGAAGGTCCGGAGGGCTTTGAGGGTCCCGAAGCGAGCTCGAACACCTCCGCTGGCGGGTATGTCGAGGCCATCGACTATCAGTACCTGGACGAGCTGATCGTCGGCCTCATGATCAGCTACCTGTTCGGGGAGACCGTCAAGGCACTGGAGGCCTTCATGGAGTGGTTGTTCAGCCCGTGAGCCGACTTCCGGTGCACTGGTGGCCGTTCGCCGTCGGAGCCGTTCTCGGAGCGCTGCTCGCCTGGTACACTGACGCTCCCTGGCTCACGGTCCTCGTGATCGCCCTGCTGGCTCTCACGGTCGTCCGGCGTCTGCGCCGCCGTCCTCCCCCGGCGTAGGGGGCATCCCCTGCGCCGGGGAAAACCGTCGCGATGAACCGCCTGCAGATCGGGACGTCGGGATGGGTCTACCCGCACTGGCGGGAGCGCTTCTATCCCCGCGGTCTGCCGCAGACCCGCTGGCTCGAGTACTTCA
>DASUAK010000190.1:0-19924 GCA_035763845.1 bacterium
GGTGGAGATGGTGATGCCGGGGGACGACATCCAGATGGACATCGCGCTGATCACGCCGGTGGCGCTGGAAGAGGGGCTGCGGTTCGCGATCCGGGAAGGCGGGCGGACCGTGGGCGCCGGCGTGTGCACGAAGGTCACGGAGTAACCCGATGGCGCAGAAGATCCGGATCAAGCTCAGGGCGTTCGACCATAAGGTGCTCGACCAGTCCGCGGAGCGCATCGTGGACACCGTGCGCCGCACCGGCGCGCGCGTCAGCGGCCCCGTGCCGCTGCCCACGGCGCGGAACCTGTTCTGCGTGATCCGCTCGCCGCACATCGACAAGGAGTCGATGGAGCACTTCGAGCTGCGCACGCACAAGCGGCTGATCGACATCCTGGAGCCGACCCAGAAGACGGTGGACGCCCTCAGCCACCTGGACCTGCCGGCCGGCGTGGACATCGAGATCAAACTGTAGCGGGAGCACGGCGATGACGGCGATCATGGGACGGAAACTCGGGATGACCCAGGTCTTCGACGACCAGGGGAACGTCGTGCCCGTGACGGTCCTGGAAGCGGGCCCCTGCGTGGTGACGCAGGTGCGGACCCCGGCCGCCGACGGCTACGCCGCGGTGCAGCTCGGCTTCGAGCCGGTCCTCGAGCGGAAGGTGAACAAGCCGATGCGCGGCCACTTCGCCAAGGCGAAGACCGCCCCCCGGCGCGTCTTGCGCGAGTTCCGCATCTCCGCGCCGGACACCTTCGCGGTCGGCCAGGAGCTGACCGTCGAGCTCTTCGGCAGCGGGGACGTCGTGGACGTGGTGGGCACGACCAAGGGCCGCGGGTTCAGCGGCGCGATGAAGCGGCACAACTTCTCCGGCCAGCGGGACACGCACGGCGTCTCGCTGATGCACCGGGCCGTCGGGTCGCTGGGCATCTCGGACGTGGCCCGGGTCTGGCCCGGGAAGCGCATGCCCGGCCGCTACGGCGGGGAGCGGGTCAGCGTGCGCGGGCTGCGCGTGGTCAAGATCGACGCGGGCCGAAATCTGCTGCTGCTGAAGGGCGCCGTGCCGGGCCCGCGCGGCAGCCTGGTCCTGGTGCGCAAGCGGCCCGGCGCGAAGGCCGCCGCCAAGGCGAAGAGGTGAGCGGGATGGCACAGGCGCAGGTCTTCGACACCAGCGGCAAGGACGTGGGCACGGTGGAGCTGCCCGCCGGCGTCTTCGGCCTCACCCCCCACACGGCGGTGATGCACGAGGTGCTGGTGGCCCAGCTGGCCGCGCGCCGCAGCGGCACCTCTTCGACCAAGACGCGCGGCGAGGTGTCCGGCAGCACGCGCAAGATCTACCGGCAGAAGGGCACCGGCCGCGCCCGCCACGGCAGCCGCAAGGCGCCGATCTTCAGGGGCGGCGGGATCACCTTCGGGCCGAGGCCGCGCGACTACGCCCAGGACACCCCGAAGAAAGTGCGCCGGCTGGCCGTGCGCTCCGCCCTCTCGGCCAAGGCGGCCGAGGGGAAGGTGGTCGTCGTGGAGCCGCTGACCCTCGAGAAGCCGCGGGCCGCGATGGTGGCGGAGCTGCTCGACCGGCTGCCCGTCGCCGGGAAGACGCTGATCGTGACGCCCTCCCCCGAGCTCCTGCTGATTCGCTCGGCGGCGAACGTGCCGCACGTCAAGGTGGTCGCGGCGGCGGGCCTCAACCTGCACGACATCCTGTCCGCGGACTACGTCGTGCTGACGCGGCCGGCCGTGGACGCGGTGGCGGAGGTGCTCGGGCGATGACCGCGGATCTGCGGGCTGTGATCCGGCGGCCCATCCTGACGGAGAAGAGCATGCGCGGCTCGGAGGGCGGCAAGTACACCTTCGAGGTCGCCGAGGGCGCCAACAAGATCGCGATCAAGAGCGCGGTGCAGGATCTGTTCAACGTCACCGTGACCAAGGTGAACACGGTGCGCATCCCCGGCCGCCTGAAGCGGCGGGGGGCGCACCACTACCGGGCGAGCGGGTACAAGAAGGCGATCGTCACCCTGGCGCCCGGCCAGAAGATCGATCTGGAGACGCTGACCTAGCGCTGCAGACCGGCGGCAGGAGGCCAACGAACCGTGGGACTGAAAAAGTTCAAGCCCGTCACGCCCGGACGGCGCTTCATGACCGTCCAGACCTTCGACCACCTCACGCGGGGCGAGCCCGAGGGGCGTCTGGTCGTGGCGTTGCGCAAGCGCGGCGGCCGCAACGCCCAGGGGAAGGTCACGGCGCCCCACCGCGGCGGCGGGAGCAAGCGGCAGTACCGCATGGTCGACTTCAAGCGCGACAAGGACGGGGTCGCGGCGAAGGTGGCGGCCATCGAGTACGATCCGAACCGCTCCGCCAACGTAGCGCTGCTGCACTACGCGGACGGGGAGAAACGGTACATCCTCGCCCCGGTGGGCCTGAACGTGGGGGACACCGTGCGCTCGGGCCTGGAGGCGGAGATCCGCCCCGGCAGCGCCCTGCCGCTGCGGGCCATCCCCGTCGGCACGATGGTGCACAACGTCGAGCTGTCCCCCCGGCGGGGCGGGCAGATGGTGCGCGCCGCGGGCGCGGCCGCGCAGATCATGGCCAAGGAAGGCCCCCACGCCCACCTGCGTCTGCCCTCGGGCGAGGTGCGGCTGGTGAGCCTGGAGTGCCGGGCCACGATCGGGCAGGTGGCCAACCTCGATTGGGATTCGGTGACCGGCGGGAAGGCCGGCCGCAGCCGGTGGCGCGGCCGCAAGCCGACCGTGCGCGGCGTGGCGATGGATCCGAGCAGCCACCCGCACGGCGGCGGGGAGGGCCGGTCCCCCGTGGGCATGCCCGGGCCGGTGACCCCCTGGGGCGTCCCGACGCTGGGCTACAAGACGCGCAAGCCCAAGCGCAGCGACAAGTTCATCGTGAAGCGGAGGAAGTAGCCCGATGGGTCGATCCACGAAGAAGGGGCCGTTCGTCGACGAGCATCTCCTGAAGAAGATCCGGGAGCTGAACCGGACGCGGGAGCGGCGCGTGCTGAAGACCTGGTCGCGACGCAGCACCATCCTGCCGGAGATGGTCGGGCACACCATCGCCGTCTACGACGGGCACAAGCACATCCCGGTGTACCTGACGGAGCAGATGGTCGGCCACAAGCTGGGTGAGTTCTCGCCGACGCGGTCCTTCAAGGGCCACGGCACGGGCGCCGCCGCGGAGCGGACCACCGGTGTGGCCGCCGCCCCGGGCGCTCCGGCCACGGCCGCAACCCCCGCGGCGCCGGCGGCCCAGGGCTAGGGCGGAGCGGAGACGATGGAAGCCAAAGCGATCGCCAAATACGTGCGGATCTCGCCGTTCAAGGTGCAGCTGGTGGCGAAGATGATCCGGGGCCGCCCCGTGCGGGAGGCCCAGGCCCTGCTGGCCTACATGTCCAGCCCGACGGCGCAGGCCGTGGCCAAGGTCCTGAACTCGGCCGTGGCCAACGCCGAGAACAACCTCGAGCTCGACCGCGACACGCTGGTCGTGTCCCGCGCTTTCGTCGACAAGGGCCCGTCGTCCAAGCGTGTGCAGGCCCGGGCGCGCGGCCGGGCGGACGTCATCACCAAGCGGAGCAGCCACGTGACCGTCGTCGTGGCGGAGAAAGGACAATAGCCGTGGGTCAGAAGATCCATCCGGTGGGACTGCGGGTCGGCATCATCCGGGACTGGGAGTCCCGCTGGTACAGCCGCGACATGACGGGGCTGATCCAGGAAGACCTGAAGATCCGCAGCCACATCAAGAAGAAGCTGTATCGCGCCGGGATCTCGCGCGTCGAGATCGAGCGGGCCGCGAACCGCGTGCGCGTGGTCATTCACGCCGCGCGGCCGGGGATCATCATCGGGCGGGGCGGCACCGGCATCGACGCCCTGAAGAAAGAGCTGGACGAGATGACCGGCAAGCAGGTTCAGCTCAACGTGCAGGAGATCCGCCGCCCGGAGCTCGAGGCCCTGCTGGTCGCCGAGAACGTGGCCCAGCAGCTGGAGCGGCGCATCGCCTACCGGCGGGCCATGAAGCAGGCCGTACAGCGCAGCCTGCGTGCGGGCGCCAAGGGCATCCGCATCGCCGCGAAGGGGCGCCTGGGCGGCGCCGAGATCGCGCGCTACGAGTGGTACCGCGAGGGCCGCGTGCCCCTGCACACCCTGCGCGCGGACATCGACTTCGGGATCGCCGAGGCGAAGACGACGTACGGCCGCATCGGCGTGAAGGTCTGGGTCTACCGCGGGGAGATCCTCCCCGACCGGCGGGTCGAGGCCGAGGTGCGGCGCCCGCGGCCGCTGGACCGCGGCCCGGAAGTGGCCGGGGGCTCCAACGGCACGGTCGTCGTGCCGAGCCGGGACGCGCGGCCGTCCGTGAAGAGGAGAGACAGCGATGCTGGCTCCTAAGCGCACCAAGTTCCGCAAGGCGCACCGGGGGCGGATGACCGGCCGCCGCGTGGCCGGCACGGCCATCGCCTTCGGGGAGTACGGGCTGCAGGCCCTCGAGCCGCACTGGCTGACCAGCCAGCAGATCGAGGCGGCGCGGCGCGCCATCATGCACTTCATCAAGCGCGGCGGGAAGCTGTGGATCCGCATCTTCCCGGACATGCCGGTGACGAAGAAGCCGGCCGAAACGCGCATGGGCAGCGGCAAGGGCAACCCCGAGCTGTGGGTGGCCGTGGTGCGGCCGGGCCGCATCCTCTTCGAGCTGGGCGGCGTGCCTCTCGGCGTAGCCCGCGAGGCCTTCTCGCTCGCCGCGCACAAGCTGCCGATCAAGACGAAGTTCATCCAGCGCGAGGAGGCGGTGGTCTAGCATGGAGGCCTCCGAACTGCGGGAGCTCGGGGCGGACGAGCTGGTCAAGAAGCTCGACGCGACGCGCCGGGAGCTGTTCAATCTCCGGATGCGCATCGCCGGCCAGCAGCCCAACACGACGAAGATCCGGGAGCTGCGGCGCGACGTGGCGCGGCTGCTCGGCGTGCTGTCGGAGAAAGGCGTGAGGGGATAGCGATGGAGCAGCGGGCACAGCGCAAGACGCGGGTCGGGCTCGTCGTGAGCGACAAGATGGAGAAGACGGTGGTCGTGCAGGTGGAGACCCTGCGCCGCCATCCCAAGTACGGCAAGACGCTGCGCCACGTCGTCAAGTTCAAGGCGCACAACGAGGGCAACGAGGCCAGATCAGGCGATCGGGTGTTGATCATGGAAACGCGGCCGCTCTCCAAGGAGAAGCGCTGGCGCGTCGTCCAGGTGGTGGAGAAGGCGAAATGATCCAGAACTATACGCGCCTCAAGGTCGCGGACAACACCGGCGCCCGCCAGATCATGTGCATCCGGGTGCTCGGCGGCAGCAACCGCCGCTACGCCGGGGTGGGCGACATCATCGTCGCCGCGGTGAAGCAGGCCACGCCGAACAGCCCCGTGAAGCAGGGCGAGGTCGTGCGCGCCGTGGTGGTGCGCCAGACCCAGCCGATGCGCCGGCCGGACGGCAGCTACATCCGCTTCGACGACAACGCGGCGGTGATCCTCACCGACGCCCAGAACCCGCGCGGGACCCGCATCTTCGGGCCCGTGGCGCGGGAGCTGCGCGAGAAGCAGTTCATGAAGATCATCTCGCTCGCGCCGGAGGTGCTCTGAGGCCATGGCAGTGGCGGCGGGCCGGCAGCCGGTCCATGTGAAGAAGGGCGACACCGTCGAGGTGATCGCCGGGAAGCACCGCGGCAAGCGCGGGAAGGTGCTCAAGGTGTCGCTGAAAGACGACAAGGTCATCATCGAGGGCGTCAACCTCGTGAAGCGGCACAGCAAGCCGACCCAGAAGCTGCCGCAGGGCGGCATCGTGGAGAAGGAAGCGGCGCTGTTCAGCAGCCGCGTGATGCTGGTCTGCCCGAAGTGCGGAAAGGCCGCGCGCGTCGGGCACGGCTACCTGGCCGATGGGACGAAGGTCCGGGTGTGCAAGAACTGCGGGGAGCAGATCGAGAGATGAAGCCGGGGACGCCCTGGGCGTCCCGAGGGCGGAGATGAAGATGGCGAAGGACGACGAGAAGAACACTCAGAGCGAAACGCCGAAGCCCGAGCGCAAGCCGAAGGGTGAGGGTGCGCCCAAGGCGGAGCGCAAGCCGAAGTCGTCGAGGAGCGAAGCTCCGAAGGCGGAAAGCAAGCCGGCGAAGGGTGAAGGCGCCCCCAAGGACGCCAAACCTCAGAAGGCGGCATCCGAGCAGGCGACCGGAAAGGCACCGACGGAAGGAGCCCCGGTCAAGCCCGCGCCTCCTGCCAAGGAGCGCAAGGAAGGCGCTCGGCGTGAAACCGCGCCGAGCGCGACAGGTGACGGCAAGGTCGTGCGCACCCAGCCGGTGCGGCTGCGCGAGCGCTACCGCGGCGAGGTCATGCCCAAGCTGCGCGAGCGCTTCCGCTACCGCAACGTCATGGAGGTCCCGCGCCTGGAGAAGGTCGTCATCAACATGCGGGTGGGGGACGCCACGACCGACACGCGCTTCGTGGACAAGGCCGTGGAGGAGCTGACGCAGATCGCCGGCCAGCGGCCGGCCGTGGCCCGCGCCCGCGTCAGCATCGCCGCCTTCAAGCTGCGCCGGGGCATGCCGATCGCCACGCGCGTCACGCTGCGCGGAGACCGCATGTACGAGTTCGTGGACAAGCTGTTCAACATCGCCCTGCCCCGGATCAAGGACTTCAAGGGGATCAGCGAGCGGTCGTTCGACGGCCGCGGCAACCTGAACATCGGCATGCGGGAGCAGCTCGTCTTCCCGGAGATCGAGTACGACAAGGTGGAGAAGATCCGCGGCATGGACATCACGCTCGTCACCACGGCGAAGACCGATGAGGAGGGCCGCGAGCTGCTGAAGCTCCTCGGCCTGCCCCTGCGCGAGGGGACTCCGGCCGAGCCCGCGGCGGCGCGGTAGCACAGGAGGCGACGGTGGCCAAGAAAGCGTTGCTCATCAAGTGGAAGGCCGAGCCCAAGTTCAAGGTGCGGAAGTACAACCGCTGCCAGCGGTGCGGGCGGCCGCGCGCGGTGTTCCGCAAGTTCGGCCTGTGTCGCATCTGTCTGCGGCAGCTGGCCCACAAGGGCGAGATCCCCGGCGTGGTCAAGGCCAGCTGGTAACCGAGGAGGGAATTCGATCGTGGGAATAGTCACCGATCCGATCGCGGACATGCTGACGCAGATCCGCAACGCCAACACGGCGCGGCACGACCACGTCGACGTCCCGGCGAGCAAGCTGAAGATGGAGATCGCCCGCATCCTCAAGGACGAAGGCTTCATCGCGGACTGGCGGTTCATCGAGCGCGGCCCGCAGGGCGTCCTGCGCGTCACGCTCAAGTACGGGCCGCGCAAGGAGCAGATCCTCTCCGGGCTGCGGCGGGCGAGCCGCCCGGGGCTGCGGCTGTACGCCACCCGCGCCGCGATCCCGCGGATCCGCGGCGGCATGGGCGTGGCCATCATCACCACCTCCCGCGGCGTCATGACCGACCGGCAGGCTCGGCGGATGGGCGTCGGCGGCGAGGTGCTGTGCTACATCTGGTAGCTTGAGGGCGGAGGACGACCGATGTCGCGCGTAGGCAAGGCTCCCATCCCGATCCCGAAGGGCGTGCAGGTCGCCGTGAAGGGCCGCACCGTCGAGGTCAAGGGCCCGAAGGGCGCCCTTTCCCGGGACGTGCACCCCGACATGGCGGTGAGCGTCGAGGACGGCACGATGCTCGTGCGCCGGCCGACGGATGAGGAGCGGCACCGCGCCCTGCACGGCCTCAGCCGGGCGCTGCTGGCCAACATGGTGCGCGGCGTGACCGAGGGGTTCAAGCGGGAGCTGGAGATCCACGGTGTGGGCTTCCGCGCCGCCAAGCAGGGGAACGCCCTGGCCCTGCAGGTCGGCTACTCGCACCCGGTGGAGGTCGCCCCGCCGGCGGGGATCGCCTTCGAGGTGCCGCAGCCCACGCGCATCGTGGTCACCGGCATCGACAAGGAGCTCGTCGGCCAGGTCGCCGCCCGCATCCGGGACATCCGCAAGCCCGACCCCTACAAGGGCAAGGGCATCCGCTACGCGGGCGAGCACATCAAGCTGAAGCCGGGCAAGGCCGGCCGCACCGTGGGCGGGAAGGCGTAGGAGGGGACCGATGCTCAAGAAGCAGGATCGCAACGACCTGCGCCAGCGGCGCCATCTGCGCATCCGCCGCGGCATGGCCGGCGGCCAGGAGCGGCCGCGCCTGTCGGTGTTCCGCAGCCTCAACCACATGTACGCGCAGATCGTGGACGACACGCGCGGCGTGACGCTGGCCGCGGCCTCGACCCGGGATCCCGAGATCCGGGACGCCCTCAAAGGCAAGAAGAAGACCGAGGCCGGCGCCCTGGTCGGCGAGGCGATCGCCCGCCGGGCCAAGGAGAAGGGGATCACCCAGGTCGTGTTCGACCGAGGCGGCTACCTGTACCACGGGCGGGTCAAGGCCCTGGCCGACGGCGCCCGCAAAGCCGGGCTGCAGTTCTAACCGAGGAGGCGACATGGCCGTCAAGAGAGTGGATCCCGCAACGATCAACCTCACCATCGAGAAGGCGGTGTGGATCAACCGCGTGGCCAAGGTGACCAAGGGCGCCAAGCGGTTCAACTTCGCCGCCCTGGTCATCGTCGGCGACGAGCAGGGCCACGTCGGCGCGGGGCTCGGCAAGGCCTCGGAGGTGCCGGACGCGATCCGCAAGGCGGTCGAGGACGCGAAGAAGAGCCTGGTCGAGGTGCCCCTGCGGGGTACGACCATCCCGCACGAGGCCCTCGGGGTGTTCGGCGCGTCGAGGGTCCTGCTGCGCCCGGCCACGGAGGGCACCGGCGTCATCGCCGGCGGCTCGATCCGGGCGGTGCTCGAGGCCGCGGGGATCAAGGACATCCTGACCAAGTCCCTGGGATCGCGCAACCCGATCAACCAGGCCCGGGCGGCGCTGACCGCCCTGCAGATGCTGCGGCAGCCCGAGGACGTGGCGAGAACGCGCAACAGGCCTGTGGAAGATGTGATGGCTTTTCGGAGGTAGGGATGAAGATTTCTGATCTCAAGCCAGCGAGAGGTTCCCGCCGCCCGACGCGGCGCGTCGGGCGCGGACTTGGCTCCGGCCGGGGCTCCTACAGCGGCCGCGGCCGCAAGGGCGCCAAGGCGCGCTCGGGGTCGGGCCCCCGGCCCGGCTTCGAGGGCGGGCAGACCCCGCTCAGCAAGCGGCTGCCCTTCCGCCGCGGCGTCCGCGCGGGCGGCGCATCGCACACCGGCGGGGGCGTGCGCGTGCGCCACGAGCCGGTGAACCTGCAGGCCCTCAACCAGTTCCCGGCCAACGCCGAGGTGAACCCGCAGACGCTGCGTGACGCGGGCCTCGTGCGGGGGAGGGGCCCGGTCAAGATCCTGGGCCTGGGCACCGTGGACCGCGCCCTGGTCGTGAAGGCGCAGGCCTTCAGCAAGAGCGCCGCCGAGGCGATCGCGAAGGCGGGCGGAAAGGCCGAGGTGGTCAAGTAATGTCGATGCTGGCCGGGCTGGTCAACGCCTTCCACGCCGGGGACCTGCGGCGGCGCGTCCTCTTCACCGCGCTCATGCTGGCCCTGTTCCGTCTCGGCGCGCACCTGCCCGTGCCGGGCGTGGACGTCACGGCCCTGGAGCGCCTGTTCCAGCAGCAGGGCACGGTCTTCAACTTCCTCGACCTCTTCGTCGGCGGCGCCTTCAGCAACTTCGCCATCTTCGCGCTCGGCGTCTTCCCCTACATCACCGCGTCCATCATCATGAGCCTGCTCCAGGTCGTCTTCCCGACCCTGAAGGAGCTGGCCCAGGAAGAGGGCGAGGCGGGGCGCCGCAAGATCGCGATGTACACCCGCTACCTCACCGTGGTCCTGGCCGTGTTGCAGGCCGTGGCCCAGGTCACGCTGATCCGCAACCTGGGCGCCCTGCCGGACACCCGGCCGATGACGCTCGGGATGATCGTCATCACGCTCACGGCCGGCACGATGCTGCTGACCTGGATGGGCGAGATCATGACCGAGTACGGCGTCGGGAACGGCGTCTCCCTGATCATCTTCGGGGGCATCGTGGCCCGGCTGCCCAACCAGATCGTCCGCACGGTCCGGCTGGTCTCCGTCGGCGAGCTCGGCCTGCTCGCCTTCCTGGGCGACGTTATCCTGATGCTGGTCAGCATCGTCGCCGTGGTCGCGGTGACCCAGGCGGTGCGCAAGATCCCCGTGCAGTACGCGAAGCGCGTGGTCGGCCGCCGCGTCTACGGCGGGCAGTCCACCCACCTGCCGCTGCGGCTGATCCAGGCCGGGGTCATCCCGATCATCTTCGCGGTCTCCGTGCTGCAGTTCCCGGGGACGATCGCGCAGTTCGTCAAGTACGACGTGATCCAGCGGATCGGCGCGGCGATCCTGCCCGGCCGGCCGCTCGGCAACCTGCTCTACTTCGTGCTGATCCTCATCTTCACGTTCTTCTACACGGCGGTGTCCTTCGACCCGAACGACGTCGCCGAGAACATCAAGAAGTACGGGGGCTTCGTCCCGGGCATCCGCCCCGGCAAGCCGACGACGGAGTTCCTGGCGCGGGTCGTGGACCGGCTGACCCTGGTCGGGGCGATCATCCTCGGCCTGATCGCGGTGCTGCCGATGTTCCTGGGGGGCGGCAACACGGGGGCGCTGACCTTCTATCTCGCCGGGACGTCGCTGCTGATCGTCGTCGGCGTCGCCCTGGAGACGATGAAGCAGATCGAAGCCTACGTGCTGATGCGGCACTACGAAGGGTTCATGCGGTGAACCTGATCTTCCTCGGCGCGCCCGGCGCCGGCAAGGGGACCCAGGCGCGGCTCTTCCAGGAGCGCGAGGGGATCCCGCAGGTCTCCACCGGGGACATGCTGCGCGCGGCGATGGCCGACGGCAGCCCCGTGGGGGTGCGGGCGAAAGCGTACGTGGAGCAGGGCGCGCTCGTCCCCGACGAGGTGATGATCGCCCTGATCGAGGAGCGGCTGCAGCGGCCGGACGCGCACCGGGGATTCGTCCTGGACGGCTTTCCCCGCACGCTGCCGCAGGCCGAGGCCCTGGACCAGATGCTGGACCGGGCGGCGCGGGCCCTGGACGCGGTCCTGTACTTTGACATCAGCGACGAGACGATCCTCCGGCGGCTGACCGGGCGGTGGGTGTGCCGGAAGTCGGGCCACATCTACCACCTGGAGTACAACCCGCCGAAGACGGCCGGCCGCTGCGACGTCGACGGCAGCGAGCTGTACCAGCGCGTGGACGACCGGCCGGACACGGTGCGTCACCGCCTCGAGGTGTACCACCGCGACACCCAGCCGGTGGTCGAGTTCTACCGCCGCCGCGGGGTCTTCGCCACGATCGACGCGGAGGGCGACATCGACGAGGTGTACCGCAAGGTGCGCGGCACGATCCGGGCCCGGATGGAACTGCGGGCATAGATGCGGACCGCGATGATCATCCTCAAGACGGCCGACGAGCTGGAGCGTATGCGCCGGGCCGGAGTTCTCGCGGCGGAGGCGCTGGCCGAGGTGGCGCGGGCCGTGCGGCCGGGCGTGACCGGGAGCGCGCTGGACCGCGTCGCCGAGGCGTTCATCCGGGACCACGGCGGCGTGCCCTCGTTCAAGGGGTACCGCGGCTTCCCGGCGAGCGTCTGCATCTCGGTGAACGACGAGGTCGTGCACGGGATCCCCAACGGCCGGCCGCTGCGGGACGGGGCGATCGTCTCCATCGACCTGGGCGCCGTGGTGGAAGGCTTCCACGGCGACACCGCGGTGACGCTCCCGGTGGGCGAGGCGCGGCCCGAGCTGCGCCGGCTGCTCGCCGTGGCCCGGGAGTCGCTGTACAAGGGGATCGAGGTCGTGCGGCCGGGCCGCAGCCTGGGGGACGTCGGGGCCGCGGTGCAGCGCCACGCCGAGGCGGCGGGCTTCTCCGTGGTGCGCGACTTCGCCGGCCACGGCATCGGGCGGCATCTCCATGAGGAGCCGCAGGTGCCGAACTTCGGGGAGCCCCGGACGGGCGCCGCCCTGCGGGCCGGGATGACCCTGGCCATCGAGCCGATGGTGAACCTCGGCGGGTACGAGGTCGTCATGGACGGGGACGGCTGGACCGTCCGCACCCGGGACGGGAAGCCCTCCGCGCACTTCGAGCACACCGTGGCCGTGACCGAGGGCGGCGGCGAGGTGCTCACGGCCGTCCCGGACGGGGTGGTCTGAGCGCGTGGACGGAAGGTGCCGCACCGGGTATAATGAGCATTCGTGCTGCGGGCCGGATCGGCCGCGGCAGGGGGTCTGATGCCGAAGAAGGACGCGATCGAGGTCGAGGGGCAGGTCGTCGAGGTGATGCCCAACGCCATGTTCCGGGTGGAGCTCTCCAGCGGCCACAAGGTCCTGGCGCACATCTCCGGCAAGATGCGGATCAACTTCATCCGCATCCTCCCCGGGGACCGGGTGAAGGTCGAGCTCTCGCCCTACGACCCGACGCGCGGCCGGATCACGTACCGCTACCGGTAGACGAGAGGGACCAGGCGATGAAGGTTCGGGCGTCTGTACGGAAGATGTGCGAGAAGTGCAAGGTCATCAAGCGGGGGCGGCGGGTGTACATCATCTGCGAGAACCCCAAGCACAAGCAGAAGCAGGGCTAGGAGGAGCCGCATGGCGCGTATCGCCGGAGTCGATCTGCCCAGAGAGAAGCGCATCGAAGCCGCGCTGCCGTACATCTTCGGGGTGGGGTCCAGCCGGGCGCGGCAGATCCTGGCCGCGACCAACGTCAACCCCGACACGCGGGTGCGCAACCTCACCGAAGAGGAAGTGACGCGCCTGCGCGAGTTCATCGACCGCGGCTTCAAGGTCGAGGGCGATCTGCGGCGCGACATCGCGATGGACATCCGCCGGCTGCAGGAGATCGGCAGCTTCCGCGGCCAGCGGCACCGCAAGAGCCTGCCCGTGCGCGGCCAGCGCACGCGGACGAACGCGCGCACCCGGAAGGGCAAGAAGAAGACCGTGAGCTCCGGGCGCCGGAAGATGGAGAAGAAGTAGATGGTCAAGAAGGCGCGGGGACGCAAGCGCGAGCGGAAGAACGTGCCGGTGGGCGTGGCCCACATCCAGTCCACGTTCAACAACACCGTCGTCACGATCACCGATACCCACGGCAACGTGCTGGCCTGGTCCAGCGCGGGGCAGACCGGGTTCAAGGGCTCCCGCAAGGGCACACCGTTCGCGGCCGGGCTGGCCGCGGAGGCCGCCGCGCGCAAGGCGATGGAGCACGGGGTGCGGCAGGTCGAGGTGTTCGTGAAGGGACCGGGCTCCGGCCGGGAGGCCGCGATCCGGGCCCTGCAGTCCGCGGGCCTCGAGGTCAACCTGATCCGCGACGTGACCCCGATCCCGCACAACGGCTGCCGGCCGCCCAAGCGCCGGCGCGTGTAAACGCAGCAACAGGAACGCCAGGAGGAACGGATGGGACGGTATCACGACGCTGTCTGCAGGCTGTGCCGCCGCGAGGGGATGAAGCTCTACCTCAAGGGCGAGAAGTGCTACACGGAGAAGTGCCCGGTCCACAAGCGGCCGGTGCCGCCGGGTATGCACGGGCAGGGCCGGCGCAAGCTGAGCGAGTTCGGCGTGCGGCTGCGCGAGAAGCAGAAGCTGCGCCGGATCTACGGCATCTACGAGACGCAGTTCAAGACGTACTTCCAGCAGGCGGCCCGGGCCAAGGGCGTCACCGGCGCGCGGCTGCTGCAGCTGCTGGAGACCCGTCTGGACAACGTCGTCTACCGCCTGGGCTACGCGACCTCCCGCAAGGAGGCGCGCCAGATGGTGCTGCACGGCCACGTCGCCGTGAACGAGCGCAAGGTCACCATCCCCTCCTACCAGGTGAAGCCCGGTGAGGTGATCACGCCCACCGCCCGCGGCAAGGACCACCCGCGGATGAAGGAGCTGGCGGCCACGGGTCTGCGCACGCTGCCCTCCTGGCTGTCGTTCACGCCCGAGCGGCTGGAAGGCCGCGTGCTGGCCCTGCCGGCGCGGGAAGAGATCGACGTGCCGGTTCAGGAGCAGCTGATCGTCGAGTATTATTCGCGGTGATCGCCAGGCGCAAGGCGCCGAGGCGACTCCGTGAAGATCGTTGTCGTTGGTTTCGTTGAGGTAGCCGTCAGGAGGCTGCGATGAGCATCGCTACCGTCTGGGAAGCACCCAAGACACGCATCGAGTACGCCGAGCTGTCGGAAACGTACGGGAAGTTCGTCGTCGAGCCGCTCGAGCGCGGCTTCGGCGTGACGCTGGGCAACGCCCTGCGCCGCACGCTGCTTGCCGCCATCCCGGGCGCCGCGGTGACCTCGGTGAAGATCGAGAACGTCCTGCACGAGTTTTCCACCATCCCCGGGGTGGTCGAGGACGTCACGCAGGTCATCCTCAACCTCAAGGAGCTGACGCTGCGGCTGCACACCGACAAGCCGAAGCTGCTGCGCCTGGAGGCGAAGGGGAAGAAGGCCGTCACCGCCGCGGACGTCATCGAGGACGCCGAGGTGGACATCCTCAACCCCGACCTGCACATCGCCACGATCGACAAGAAGGACACGAAGCTGGCGATGGAGCTCGTCGTGGAGCGCGGCAAGGGCTACGTGGCGGCGGAGAAGCACCGCAAGAGCGAGCACGTCATCGGGGTCATCCCCGTGGACTCCATCTTCTCACCCATCCAGAAGGTGAACTACGTCGTGGAAGACACCCGCGGCGGGACGGTGGAGATGGACCGGCTCGTCCTGGAGGTCTGGACCGACGGCTCGATCCGCCCCGAGGAGGCCGTGCAGGAGGCCGCCAAGACCCTGATTGAGTCGTTCAAGCTCTTCGCCGGGATGGGCCAGGAGTCCGAGGCCTTCGCCGGCCTGGAGCCGGGCGCCGACGCCCAGATGGGCAAGCTGTATGCGATGCCGATCGAGGAGCTGGACCTCTCGGTGCGGCCGTACAACTGCCTGAAGCGGGCCGGCATCAACACCGTGGGCGATCTCATGCAGCGCACCGAAGAGGAGATCGTCAGCGTGAAGAACTTCGGACGCAAGTCGCTGGACGAGGTGCGCGAGAAGCTGACCGCGCTCGGCCTGTCCCTGAAGCGCAGGGAGTAGAGGGAGACCGTCATGCTGGGAGCCGTCACACGCAAGCTGAACCGCGACAGCGGCGAGCGCAAGGCCCTGTTCCGCGACCTGGTCAGCGCCCTGATCGTCCACGGGCGCATCGAGACCACCGTGGCCAAGGCCAAGGAAGCGAAAAAGATCACGGACAGCATGATCTCATTGGCGCTGCGCAACGACGTGCACGCGCGGCGGCAGGCGATGCGGCTGCTCACCGACCCCGCCGTGGTGAAGCGGCTGTTCACCGAGGTGGCCCCGAAGTTCCAGGCCGGCCGCGGCGGCTACACCCGGGTCATCCGCACCCGCACGCGCCGGGGGGACGCCTCCGAGATGGCCATCGTGGAGCTTATCTCGTAGCAGACGAACGATCACGGAACGCCACATGCCCGACCCTACAGGCCAGAGGACCGCACTCTGGCCTGTATCTATATGCCGCTGATCGAGATCGCCGACCTGCGCCACGTCTACAACGCGGGCACCCCGAACGCGGTGGTCGCCCTCGACGGCATCTCCCTCCGCATCGAGCGGGGGGAGTTCGTCGCCGTCGTCGGCGGCAACGGCTCCGGCAAGTCCACTCTGGCCAAGCACCTCAACGCGCTGCTCCTGCCAACCGAGGGCACGGTGCGGGTCGACGGCCTCGACACGCGCGACCGCGCCGCGGTGTGGGAGGTCCGCCAGCGCGTGGGGATGGTCTTCCAGAACCCCGACAACCAGCTGGTCGCCACCGTGGTCGAGGAAGACGTCGCCTTTGGCCCGGAGAACCTGGGCGTGCCCCCGGACGAGATCGTGGCCCGGGTGGAGAGCGCGCTGGGCGCGGTGGACATGCTGGCCTACCGCCGACACGCGCCGCACCTCCTCAGCGGCGGGCAGAAGCAGCGGGTGGCGATCGCCGGCATCCTGGCCATGCGCCCGCAGTGCCTGGTCCTGGACGAGGCGACGACGATGCTCGATCCCGCCGGCCGGGCCGAGGTCCTGGAGACGGTGGCCCGCCTGCACGCCGGCGGGGTGACGGTGGTGTACATCACTCATGCCATGGAGGAGGCGGCGCTGGCGCAGCGGGTCATCGCGCTCCGGGCGGGGCGGGTCGCCCTCGACGGCACGCCGGAAGCCGTCTTCGCGCGGGCGGAGGAGCTGGAGGCCCTGGGCCTGACGCTGCCCATCGTCCCGTCGCTGGCCCGCGGCCTGCGGGAGGCAGGGCTGCCGCTGCGGGACGGCATCCTCTCCGTAGAGCAGTTCGTCGACGCCGTCGCCGCCCTCGCCGCGGACAAGGCCTGGAGGAGCCGCAATGGCCTTCATTGAGTGCGAGGGGCTCACCCACGTCTATCTGAAGAACACGCCGATGGAGACCGTGGCCATCAGCGACGTCACCCTGCGCATCGACGAGGGCGAGTTCGTGGCGATCATCGGCCCCACGGGCTCCGGCAAGTCCACCCTCGTCCAGCACTTCAACGCGCTGCTGCGGCCGACGTCGGGCACCGTGCGGGTGGGCGGCATCGACCTGGCCGATCCAAAGTCCGACCGGCGCGCCGTTCGCCGGTCGGTGGGGCTGCTATTCCAGTATCCGGAGCACCAGCTCTTCGAAGAAACGGTCCTCGAAGACGTGTCCTTCGGCCCGAAGAATCTCGGGCTTCCGCCCGTGGAGGTGAGGGACCGGGCCGAAGAGGCCCTGCGCGCCGTGGGCCTCGATCCGGCGGTCTTCGGCGCCCGCTCCCCGTTCTCGCTCTCGGGGGGCGAGATGCGGCGCGTCGCCGCCGCGGGGGTGCTGGCGATGTCGCCCCGGGTGCTCGTGCTCGACGAGCCGGCGGCGGGACTCGATCCCCGCGGCAAGACCGAGATGCTGGGGCAGTTCCGCGACCTCCACGGCGTGCGCGGCCTCACCATCGTGCTGATCACCCACAGCATGGACGAGGCGGCGGCCCTGGCCCGGCGCGTCGTCGTGCTGGACCGGGGGCGCGTGGTCATGGACGGGCCGACCCGCGAGATCTTCGGGCGGGCTACGGAGCTGGCCGACCTCGGCCTGGGGGTGCCGCTCGTCACCGACCTCGTCCGGCGCCTGCGCGCGCGCGGGCTGCCGGTCAGCGAGGACGTGCTCACGGTGGACGAGGCACGCGAGGCCATCCGGGAGGCCCTGGGATGGAGCTGAGCCGCTACGTCACCATCGGCCAGTACATCCCCCGGGAGTCTCCGGTGCACCGCCTCGATCCGCGCACGAAGATCGCCGCGGTGGGGATGCTGATGGTGGCGATCTTCGTCGTGCACGACTTCGTCGGGTACGCGCTGCTCACGGCCTTCCTGCTCGGCGTGATCGCCCTGGCCAGCATCCCGATCGGCTACGTGCTGCGCGGCCTGCGGCCCATCCTCTTCCTGCTGCTCCTCACGGTGATCCTCAACACGTTCTTCGGCGGCGTGCGGGAAGGGACGGTGCTGGTCCAGGTCCGCGGGATCGTCGTCTACCGCGAGGCGGTGCTGCGGGCCGCCTTCATCGGCTACCGGCTGATCATGCTGGTCGCGGTGACCTCCCTGCTGACCTTCACGACCTCCCCGGTCGCGCTGACCGACGGCATCGAACGCCTGCTGCGCCCGTTCCGCCGGATCGGGGTGCCGGCCCACGAGCTGGCGATGATGATGACGATCGCCCTGCGCTTCATCCCCACGCTGCTGGAGGAGACGGAGAAGATCATGAAGGCCCAGATGGCGCGGGGGGCGGAGTTCGACCGGGGCGGAGCCCTGCGCCGGGCCCGCGCCCTGGTGCCGGTCCTGGTCCCGCTCTTCGTCAGCGCCTTCCGCCGGGCCGACGAGCTGGCCCTGGCCATGGAGGCGCGGTGCTACCGCGGCGGGGACCGCCGGACCCGGATGAGGGAGCTGATCTTCGCGCCGCGGGACGCCGTGGCCCTGGCCGTCGTCCTGGCCGCCTCGACTGTCCTGGCGGTGCCGTACGCGGTGTGGCTGCGATGGCTGCCGTGACCCGCAACATCAAGCTCACGATCGAGTACGACGGTACGGGCTATTCCGGCTGGCAGCGCCTGCGCGGACGGCCGTCCGTGCAGGCGGAGATCGAGCGGGCGATCCACGCCCTGACGAAGGAGAAGGTGAACCTGATCGGCGCCGGCCGTACCGATGCCGGCGTGCACGCCCTCGGCCAGGTCGCCAACTTCGCGACCGGCGGCCGCATCGCCGCGGCGCGCTTCCCGGCCGCCCTGAACCACCACCTGCCGCCCGCCGTCCGCGTCCTCGAAGCGGAGGAGGTGGACGCCGCCTTCCACGCCCGCTACGCGGCCACCGGTCGCACCTACCGCTACGCCATCCTGAACCGCACCGCCCCCTCGGCCATCCTGCGCCACCACGCCGTGCACATCCCCCAGCCCCTCGACGACCACGCCATCTCCCACGGCCTGCCCTTCCTGCTCGGCACGCATCCCTTCACGGCCTTCCGGGCAACCGGTTCGGGCGAGCGGACCACTCACTGCACGATGCGCCGCGCCGACGTCGCCCGCAGCGGTGACATGCTCATCTTCACCTTCGAAGCCGACCGCTTTCTCCGCCACATGGTGCGCCTGATCATGGGGACGGCGATCCGGATCGGGGAGGGCAAGCTCGCCCCCGAGGCGGTGGAAGACATCCTGGCCTCCGAGGACAACGCCCGCTCCGGCCCCCGCGCCCCCGCCCACGGCCTGTTCCTGGTCCGCGTAGCCTACTGATATAATCGGCCTGCGGGCCCGTAGCTCAACGGCAGAGCAGCACCCTCATAAGGTGTTGGTTCCTGGTTCGAACCCAGGCGGGCCCACCAGGATTCACGCGGAACTCGTGCCTTCCGGGTTCCCGTGAATTCCGCCCAGGTTAGCAAGGGGTTAGCAACTCCGCGCTCCCCAAGACCCCGACCTGTCGGGCGTCGAACACCTGAACGAAGCCAAATCGGGAGGTTCTTTACGGGTATTGGAACGGGTCCGACAGCGTCCGAGAGACTTTGAATTGCTCGGTAAGCCGAAGTGGAACTTGAGTGAAGTCAACAGTGAAAGCGTACACAACGGCCCGATTCCAGTTGGGTCTTCGCCCGCCAATGCGCAGCGCACTGGCAACGAACTTGTCAGTGTATGTTGTGTGGTTGACTAGGCGGACGTCGCGCGGGATGAACTGCGCGGGATCGAGAGAAGCTTGAACGGTAGCCCCATAGAGCTGCGCTCCTGACACGGGCGACCAGGAGACTAGGATACTCTCTTCTCTAATCTGATCTGCTCGTACAGCGCTAGAGAGAGGGAGGGGGGTTAAGTCGGTCAGCCTGGCTGTTCTCTGGACGCGTCGCCCTCCTAGGGTCGTCTCGACAGTGTAGTCACCGACAGCCGGCGGCAAGTCCGGCAGGAGATACCACCCAAGGTAGTGATCGAACTGAGGCAACTCTCCGACCATCACGACCCGACGGGCTGAGAGCACGATGGGCTCGGGGCTGTTGGGGGCGTACAGTCTAATGGAACTCCCTCTGGGTCCAAACCGGGAATCCGGACGGAGACGACTGACGAAGAGCACCGCTGTGCCTGTGGAGGCTTGCGCGTTCCACGCGTTCCAGGTGAATGGCCCAACTGATGCCTGCAGGAGGGTCTCATCCTGATTGGCCATGCCAGGCTGACAGGTAACTAGACTGAGGGATATGAGGACGAGCAGCATTCGCCTCACTAGAGTCTCCCCCCGCTGACGTAAGCGGCGTCTTGTTTCCCGCGTTCTGTTCATAGAACGTGTTGGGGACTCGGGCCTTGCTCATGCAGGCGCTCACAGTAATCTTCTGCCTGGCCCGATCATACCCCGTGGTCATGCGCGATAGGCACAGTTATTACTACAACTCAACTCCGAAAAACAGCTTGGGGC
>DASUAK010000191.1:0-2844 GCA_035763845.1 bacterium
TCTTCGGGTCCGGCGGCGTCTGCGCTCCTCCGGGGGGCGCGCTGCACGCCCAAGCCGACGGCGCGGTGCCGGCACGGGTCGAGCGGTAGGCGTTCTTCCCGTCCACGGACACACTCTCGATCGTCATGCCCTCAAACGCCATCACCGTCCGCGTCCGGCCGGGGTTGACATACTCGGTGACCATGGTCCCCGGCTGCCCTTCCACGCCCATCTTCACGCGGTAGGTCTTCAGCTTGTAGAGCTTCTCATACGCGGCGCTCACCTCTTGCCAGGCCCGCGCATCGCCTTTGACGGTGACCTGCGCCTCCGCTCCCGCGACCAGCACGAACAAGAGACCCACAACCAGGCACAGACGCATGCATCACATCCTTATGCTTCGGCCTGCTTAGGGAATTCGTCCCCGGTCCCGAGGTCTCCCCTCAGGGCGGCGGCACGAGAGATGCTCGCCGCACCCGCCGTTCAGAGCCTCTCCGGGGATCTATGCCGCGCGGGCGAGGAGCTGGGGATTGTACCAGAACCAGATGGGCGGGAGCGGTGCCTGCCCCGTCCGGAGGCCCGCAGCGACCTGATAGCCCAGCCGCCGCAGCAGCTCGCGCACACGGACCATCCGGTCGGCCAGCCCGGGATGGGTACTGAAGAAGACCTCCACCCGGGAGGGGTCCCGGCCCTCGGCGACGCGCATCCGCTCCATGAACGTCAGGCCGGCGCCCGCGTTGAAGCCGGAGCGGTGGGTCAGCGTGGTGCCGACGAGGTCGGCATCGAACTCAGCCTCACGGCTGAAGCCGCGGTTGGCCAGCACCCGGACGAGGCTGGCGATCTGGGCGTTGTTGGGGCTGCCGCCGAACAGCAGCTGCAGCACGACGGTGAAGAAGAAGTCGCGCTCGATGATGGCCACGTGGTGGCGCCGCTCGACGTGCGCGACCTCGTGCCCGAGGACGAAAGCCAGCTCGTCCGCCGACTGTACGAACGACAGCATCCCGCGGGTGACGTAGATGAAGCCGCCCGGCAGGGAGATCGCGTTCACCTGGTCGGTGTTGAGGACCTTGAAGGTCCAGGGCAGGTCCTTCCGGTCGGAGGCGGCGGCCAGGCGCAGGCCCACGCTGGTGACGAAGCCCGTGGGGCCGGGGTCGTGGAGGACGGGGATCTCGCTTTCGAGCTCCGCCGCGGCCTGCCGGCCGATGCTGACCTCCTGCGCGGTGGAGATGATCGCCGCGGCCGCCGGGGCGGCCAGGCCGCCTACGAGGGCCACCAGAAGGAGGGACATCAACGTGAGCTGCAGACCGTGTCGCATCGTCATTCCACCTGCTTATCTATACGTCTGTGATGTGGCGGACGGTTCCCGGACCGCGGACTCCGTCCGCCTTCTATTTTCCCCGTCTGATACAATGCCGGTTGTGAACATTACGGTCCGGGCCTTCGCGTCGTACCGGGAGGCGATCGGGTCGAAGCAGGTCGCCCTCGAGGTGGCCGGGGGGGCCACCGCGGCGCACATCTGGGACGTGCTCCGGGGCCGCTATCCGGCCCTCGGCCGCCTGCCGGCCCCCTTCGCGTTCGCGATCAACGACACTTACGTGCCGGGTGACACGGTGCTGCGGGAGCGGGACGAGCTGGTGCTGATCCCGCCGGTGAGCGGCGGGCAGCAGGACCATCGGGTGGCCCTCGTGAGCGGGCCCATCGACCTCACCGCCCTGCTCGAGCGCGTGCGCGATCCGCAGGCCGGCGCCGTGGTGCTGTTCCTCGGCACGGTCCGCGACAACCGCCGCGGCGCGCGCGTGGACCATCTGGAGTACGAGGCCTACGAGGCGATGGCGCTCCGGGAGATGGCGCGGGTGGCCGGGGAGGCCTCGGACCGGTGGCCGGTCCTGCGGATCGCGATGGCGCATCGCCTCGGCGTGCTGCGCGTGGGCGATGTCAGCGTCGCGATCGCGGTCGCGTCCCCCCACCGCAAGGACGCCTTCGAAGCAGGCCGCTACGCGATCGACGCGCTCAAGCAGACGGTGCCGATCTGGAAGAAGGAAGTGTGGGACGGCGGGGAGGCCTGGGTCGGTCCGGAGCCCTCCGGCTAGACCGTCACGCCGGAATCAGGACCACCTTGCCGAACTGCTCCGACCGCTCGAGGATCTCCTCCGCTCTGGCCAGCTCGTCCAGCGGCAGCACCGCGTGGACGACGGGGCGCAGCATCTCCCGCGCGAGCAGCGCCACGGCCTGGTGGAGGTCGCGCTTGGTGCCCATCCACGTGCCGAGGATCGAGAGTTTGCGGCCGTAGATGTACCGGATGTCGGTCGTCGCCTCCGCGCCGCTCGTCGCCCCGCAGGTGAGCAGCCGGCCGCCGCGGGCGAGGGCGCGCAGCGATGTGCCCCACGTGGCCGCGCCCACGTGGTCGAAAACCACCTCCACCCCGCGCTTCCCGGTGAGGCGGCGGACCTCGTCGAGGACGCTCTGCTCACGGTGGTTGATGACCTCGTCGGCCCCGAGCGCGCGGGCCTTCTCGAGCTTCCAGCCCGCCCCCGCCACGGCGAGCACGCGCGCGCCGAAGGCCTTCGCGATCTGGATGCCCGCGCTGCCCACGCCGCTCCCCGCGCCCCAGACCAGGACGGTGTCCTCGACCCCCACGCGGCCGTTCGTGACCAGCATGTTCCAGGCCGTGAGGAAGACGAGCGGGAACGCCGCCGCCTCTTCGAAGCTCAATCCGGGAGGTTTGGAGATGAGGTTGATCGCGGGGACGGCGACGAACTCGGCGAGCCCGCCGTGACGGTGCTCGCCGAGGATGCGGTACTGCGCGCACATGTTGTCCTCGCCGGCGAGGCACGCGCGGCACGCCCCGCAGCTGATCCCCGGCGCGAT
>DASUAK010000192.1:0-2921 GCA_035763845.1 bacterium
CTCGTGATCCTCGTGACCATCCCGTTCGTGGGTTGGATCTTCCGGCTGCTGGCCTTGTTCACCGGGTTCGGCGCCCTGTGGGCCTCGATCTGGACAGCGCGGATACGGGGCGGCCAACCGGCGACGATCTCATCGCCATCGTGACGATCTTCGGGGTGATCCGGCGAACATCTGTCCCCATGTTTGGGTTTACCGGCCGGACCAGACCGGGAAAAACATCGGGGAAGGGAGCGTGATAATGATGGTTGCTCTGACTGCTGCCCTGTTGGCGATGCTTCTGGTGCTGTTCGCCCAGAACGTCTAGCCGAAACGAAACCACGTACGGGCAGACAACCGAATACGGGCAAGTCCGAGGGACGTCCCCGCAACGGGGGCGTCCCTCTTAACGTATCCGGCGGCTCAGTGCCGGAATCCCTTGCCCGCCCACCGCTCGATGCCGCGCACACCCACCGAGCCCAGCAGCGTCATGATGAGGTAGAGCAGCGCCACGACGTTGTAGGTCTCGAAGGAGCGGAACGTGCGCGCGTTCAGCAGGCTGCCGCTGTAGGTCAGCTCCTGGACGGAGATCACGGAGGCCAGCGAGCTGTCCTTCAGCATCGCCACGAAGTCGTTCCCCAGCGGCGGGAGGATGACGCGGACGGCCTGCGGCAGGATGACGTGGCGCATGGCCAGCCAGGGGCTCATACCGAGCGAGCGCGCCGCCTCCGTCTGGCCGCGCGGGATGGACTGGATGCCCGCGCGGTAGATCTCCGCGAGGTACGCGCCGTACCCGATGCCCAGGCCCATCGTCGCCCGCACCATGTCGCTGCGCAGCCAGCGCTGGCCCGTGAGGTCGGCGAGGAGCGGGGTCACCACGAAGGCGATGTAGATGAGCTGGACCAGCAGCGGCACGCCCCGCACGAGCTCGACGTACAGCCGCGCCAGGGTGTACAGGACGATGTTGCGCGAGAGCTGCCCCAGTGCCGCGACGAGGCCCAGGACCATGGCCAGGGCGTAGGCGGAGAAAGCCAGCTTGAGCGTGACGACGATGGCCGGGGCGAGGAAGTTGTAGGTCTGGCGGTAGATCGGGGAGCGCAGGATCCCCAGCAGGGCGAGGACGCCCCCGGCGAGCAGAAGGAGCACCCACCAGGGGGCGCGCTCGAGCGTGCCCAGCGACAGCAGGCGCCCCTGCCCGGGGGCCTGCACCTCCTCAGATTGCGGCGGTTGCGTGGGCGGCCCCATGGCCCCGGACACGCGCGCGGGGGAGCGCAGCGCTCCCCCGCAACTCCCTCTGCCGTGCGCTCGCGCGCGTCAGGACGGCTTGAACTCGACGAACCACTTCTGGTAGAGCCGCTCCAGGGTGCCGTTGTCCTTCAGCGTCTTCAAGGCGGCGTTGAAGGCGTCTTGCAGCTCCTTGTCGCCGTCGCGGACGACGATCCCCAGCCCCTCGCTGGTGAACTTCTCACCGGCGACCTTCAGCTGGTTCGGATTGGTGCCCATGTAGCCGGACGCGGCTGTGTTGTCGATGACCACCGCGTCCACGTCCCTGTTCAGGACGGCCTTCACGGCCAGGTCGAAAGTCGGGAAGCGCTTGATGTCCTTGATCTTCCCTTCCTTCTGGAGCTGCGTGGCCGTCTCGTCGTTGGTGGTGCCGCGCTGGACGGCGACGCTCTTGTCGGCCATGTCGTCCAGGCTGTTGATCCGGTCCTCACTGGCCCGGACCAGCAGGACCTGCCCGACCTCGATGTAGGCGTCGCTGAAGTCCATCGTCTTGTCGCGCTCGGCGGTGATGGTCACCCCCGAGATGACCGCGTCGAAGTCGCCCTTCTGCAGCGCCGGGAAGATGCCGTCCCAGGCCGTGCTCTTGACCTCGGGCTTGCAGTTCGCCAGGTTGCAGATCTCCGTGATGAGGTCGATGTCGTAGCCCACGATGTTCTTGTTTTCATCCAGCATCTCGAACGGCGGGTAGGTCGCGTCGGTGGCGACCCGGATGGTGCGGCCGCCGAGATCCGGGACCTGCCCGGCCTGCTGCTGGGGCGCCTGGGGCTGCTGCGCCTGCTGGCGCTGGCACCCGGCGACCACCAGCCCGACCATCACCAGGATGGCCGCCACGAGCCCGGCTCGTCGTCTCATCGTTCCTCTCCCCTCCTCGCCTGATGCGGTCCAGCGGGATGAAGTGGTACTTCTCCGACCCGCTATCGACTCCTCTGCCGGGGCAGGTGCCCCCCCGGGGGGACGAGAATACAGCGGCGTTTACTCCCCGAGGAGGTGAGAGTGTGCGCGTACGTCTGCTTGTGCCTGCCCTGCTCATCGCCAGCCTGCTCGTCGCCCCAACCCTGACCTCCGGCGCCCCCAGGACCTCCTGGGACGCCAAGGCCTGCGGCCGTGTGGGCGGCACGCTGGTCTTTGGCCAGGCCCAGGACACCGTTTCGCTCGATCCGAACGACATCGAGGACGGGTTCTCGGTCAACAACACTTCGAACATGTACGATACCCTCGTGCGCTTCCGCGCCGACTCCACGCAGATCGAGCCGGCGCTGGCCGAGTCCTGGACGGTGTCCTCGGACGGCCTGGTCTGGACGTTCAAGCTCCGCCGCGGCGTGCGGTTTCACGACGGTACTCCGTTCAACGCCGACGCCGTCGTGTTCACTTACGCCCGGCAGATCGACAAGAAGCACCCCAACTTCCCGGGGAACGCGCCCTACGCCTCCTTCACCTACCAGAACGTGAAGAGCGTCACGGCGGTCGACGCGAACACGGTGCGCTTCACCCTCTCGGCGCCGTTCGCGCCGTTCCTGACGAACATGGCGATGTTCTCCACGGCCGTGGTCAGCCCGACCGCGGTGAAGAAGTGGGGCAAGGACTTCTTCAAGCATCCGACCGGCACCGGTCCCTTCCGGTTCGTGGAGTGGGTGCAGAAAGACCACATCACGATGGAGGCC
>DASUAK010000193.1:0-9196 GCA_035763845.1 bacterium
GCACGGTTCGGGTCCGTGAGGTTGCGGGTTCAAATCCCGCCTCCCCGACCAGGTCGTCTTCTCCTGGTAGTCCTTCTCCTGCTGGCAGTCTCCGCATCCGCCGCATCTCCGCCTTCCTCCGACCACCTGATCGTTCCCGGCGAGCGCATCGGCCCCTGGCGCCTGCCTCTCACCCTGAACCGGCTGCTCGCGATGAACGGGCCGCGCCAGACCCTGGACGGCGGGGATGAGGTGTTCCTGCTTGTCGACGGCGACCTCACCGGTACCTTCTGGGTCCACCGCTGGGACCAACTGGGCCTGCGGGCCGTCACGGCCGGGCTGCGGGCCACCGAGCCCGTCTTCAACCTTTTCGTCTTCAACGCGGAGTACAAGACGGCGAATGGCGTCGGACCGGGGTCGTCGCGGGCCGCCGTGGAAGCGGCATATGGGACGCCCCCCGCCGTCACCGCGCCGGCCCCGCGTACGGCGCATCTCATCTACGACCACCTGGGATTGGCGATGCGGGTGCAGGAAGGGACGGTCGCGGCCGTCCTCGTCTTCCGGCCGGGGACCGCGAGGCGCCGCTGGAAGTTCTGACGGGAGGGAGCAGGGGTGACGGGCAGTTACCTGGACTACACGGGCCGGAAGGACGTCATGAGCGGCGGGGTGACGATGATCCCGGTCAGCACCCCCAGGGGTACGTTCCGGGTGTGGACCAAGCGCGTCGGGAACAACCCCCGCATCAAGCTGCTCCTGCTGCACGGAGGCCCGGGGGCGACTCACGAGTACTTCGAAGCCTTCGACAGCTATCTGCCTGCGGCGGGGATCGAGTACCACTACTACGATCAACTCGGTTCAGCCTACAGCGATCAGCCGGATGAGCCCGGGCTGTGGGAGACCGCGCGCTTCGTGGACGAGGTCGAGCAGGTCCGCCGCGACCTCGGCCTCGACCGCGCGAACCTCTTCCTCTTGGGGCATTCCTGGGGCGGCATCCTCGCGATCGAGTATGCGCTCGCGCACCAGCAGCACTTGAAGGGTCTCATCATTTCCAACATGATGGCCAGCATCCCGGCCTACAATGCGTACGCGGCGGAGGTGCTGATGCCGGCCATGGACCAGAGGGCGCTCGCGGAGATCAGGCGGATGGAGACCTCGGGGCAGACCGAGGATCCCCGTTACATGGAGCTGCTCATCCCCCATCACTATGAACAGCACATCCTACGCCTGCCGTCGGCGCAGTGGCCCGATCCGGTGCAGCGCGCCTTCAAGCACCTCAATGCGAAGATCTACGTTCCGATGCAGGGCCCGAGCGAGCTGGGGGCCAGCGGCACGCTGGGGGAGTGGGACCGCACGGACGACCTCGAGCGGATCACCGTGCCGACGCTCGTGATCGGCGCCCGCCATGACACGATGGATCCGGCCCACATGGAGTGGATGGCGGGAGCGCTGCCCCGGGGGCAGTACCTCTTCTGCCCCAACGGCAGCCACATGGCGATGTACGACGACCAGCAGGTCTACGTGGAGGGGTTGATCCGCTTCCTTCGGGACGTGGACGCCGGGCGGGTCTGACCGGCGGCTAGCCCGCGAAGGCCGAGCTCAGGACGTGCAGCATGTGCATGACGAGAACGATGGTGTAGATCGCGGTGGCCAGCCGCAGGGCGCCCAGGACGCGGGATTGAAGGTGTTGGGCGTGGCTGAGGACGGCGTAGACGGCGAGGGCAAGGCCCGCCAGCGGGGCAAGCTTCATCAGGATCGGCCACCAGGTGTACAGGTGGGGGCGGACGATGGGGTTCGCCTCGAAGAAGGTCCCCTGGCTCAAGCCGAGGTAGGTGAACGCCAGGTCCAGTTCGTTGGCAATCAGCAGCAGGACGTACCAGCGCCACAGCGTTCTGTTCGGCAGCACCTGCGTCTGCACCGTCATCCTCGGCAGGGGGGTTGGCGAGTGATTCAACGCATTCCCTCCCCTTCCTCTCGTTTTCCCGCGGAATCGTGAAACCTATCGGGGTCATCAAGGAGGTCAAGGTCACCCACGGGGGGGAGCGGCAGGAGTTCGCCTGCGCGCTGCTGGCGCGCTCCCCGGCACACCTGGTGGTCTTCTACCGGGTCCCGTCCCGGCGCCGGGTGGGCAGCCTCGTCCTGCCCAAGGGGACCGAAACGTTCGGGTACTTCTGGCGGGACCGGCCGTACAATGTCTATCACTGGCTGACCCGGCGGGGGGAGACGCTGGGGTTCTACGTCAACCTCTCGGGGGAGGTGGAGTTCCTCCCGGAAGAGGTGCGATGGCAGGATCTGGCGGTGGATCTGCTCTTCAGCGCCGATGGGGGCGCGGTGGACGTCCTGGATGAGGGTGAGCTGGCAGAGGCTCCGAAGGAACTGCGGGCCGAGGTGGACTCGGCCCGCAGACATGTCCTCACCCACCGGGACGAGATCCTGGCCGAGGTGCGCGGGGCCACTGAGCATCTGCGGGGACGGGGCTTGGCGGGGCGGTAGGGGCGGAGGAATCGGCTACCCGAGCGCGAACACACCCGGGACAGAGTCTTCGCCCAGTCACAGCGCCAACGGGCACTTCGTCGTACCACAAACCGACCAGGGGCGAAACGATGCTGGCAGTGCAGGACCGGCCTCAATCCCCGGGGCGGCATGTCCGCTCCGACGCCTCGCGTTCTGATCCCGCATCCCGCTCATCTATCTCACGTGCTGTCCTGACCATGCGCGAGCTTCGGATCGTGATGTGCAGCGAGTCCTACCTGCCGCGGATCAGCGGGGTGGCCCACTCCCTGGCCGCCCTCACGAGGGCGCTCAGGGAGCGGGGCCATCACGTGGTGGTGGCCGCGCCACGCTATCAGGGGTACCGGGATGAGGATCCGGACGTCGTCCGCTTCCCGTCGCTGCGGCTGCCGCACGAGCCGGACTTCCCCCTGGCCCTCCCGCTGGCGCCGGCGCCGTGGGGACGGCTGCTGGACAGCGCGCCGGACCTGGTGCACACGCACGCGCCGTTCCTGATGGGCGCGGTCGGCGCCCGGCTGGCGCGGAAGACCGCACGACCGCTGATCTTCACGCACCATACGCTCTACGACGAGTACGTGCACTACGCGCCGTTCGTCAGCCGGCGGGTCACGGCTCCCGCGGTCCGGCGGTACGTTACCGCGTACGCCAACCGCTGCGCGGCCGTCGTGGCCCCTTCACAGGCGGTGGCCGACCGGCTGCGGGGCCAGGGCGTGACCGCACGGATCGAGGTGATCCCCACCGGGGCCATCGATCCGGCGGCGTTCGCCGCACTCGATCCGGGGTGGGTCCGGGCGGAATACGGCCTGCCGGCAGCCTCGCCGCTGGTTGTCACGGCCAGCCGCCTGGCGAAAGAGAAGAGCGTCGGGATGGTGCTCGAGGCGTTCGCGCTCATCGCCGTCCAGCGGCCCGCCTCTCTCCTCGTCATCGGGGGCGGACCGGAAGAGGAGGCGCGTCGCGCCCGGGCGGCGGAGCTAGGCCTGGCCGGGCGGGTGGTGTTCGCCGGGCTGCTGCCGTACGAGCGCGCCTTGGAGTGTGTCGCCGCGGGCGACCTGTTCCTCTACGCCTCGCAGACAGAGACTCAGGGAATGGTCGTCACTGAGGCGATGGCCGCGGGGCTGCCGGTGGTCGCCGTGGACGCCGGCGGCGTGTCGGAGGCGGTGGTCGAGGGCCGGACAGGGTTCCTCGTCCCGCCCGATGCCGGGTCGCTCGCCGCGCGCACGGTCGCGCTGCTGGACGATCCGGCGCGCCGCGCCGCGATGGGGCAGGCCGCCCGCGAGGCGGTCCGGCGCTACCGGGCGGACGTGGTGACGGACATGATCATCGCCTTGTACGAGTCGGTGCTGCAGGGAGGTTCCTGACGGTGTATCTGAAGCATCTGGAGCTGCACGGGTTCAAGACGTTCGCCGACCGGACCGAGCTGGAGTTCACGCCCGGCATCACGGCGATCGTCGGCCCCAACGGCAGCGGCAAGAGCAACGTCTTCGACGCCATCCGCTGGGCGATCGGCGAGATGGGCTACAAGACGCTGCGCAGCGGGAAGATGGACGACGTCATCTTCGGCGGCAGCGAAGCCCGCCGGGCGATGGGCATGGGCGAGGTCTCGCTGACCATCAACAACGACTCCGGCCTGCTGCCCGTCGAGTACAGCGAAGTCACCGTGACCCGCCGCGCGAACCGGGGCGGCGAGGGCGAGTACCTGCTCAACATGGCGCCCTGCCGGCTGCGGGATATCCAGATGCTGTTCCTGGGAACGGGGCTGGGCGGCCGGTCCTACTCGTTGATCGGCCAGGGGCAGGTGGACAGCGTGCTCAACGCCGGTCCGGATGACCGCCGCGTGCTGCTCGAGGAGGCGGCCGGGCTGGCCCGGTACAAGCGCCGGCGCCGCGAGGCGGAGCGCCGGCTGGCGCACGCCGGGGCGAACCTGCTGCGCGTGGCGGACGTGCTGGCCGAGCTCAGCGCGCAGATGGAAGCGCTGCGGGCGCAGGCCGAGGCCGCGACGCAGCACCAGGCGTACACCCGCGAGATCCGCGAGCTGGAGCTGGCTCTGCAGGTCGACGACGCGCGTCGCATCCTCGCCTCGCTGCGACGGATCATCACCCAGACAGAGTCCATCCAGCAGCAGCTGCAGACCCTGGCCGCTTCCGGGTCCGAAACGGGACGGCAGATCGATCAGGACCGCTCGCGCGCGGCCGAGGTGGCCCGCCAGTGGGAGGAGGCGCAGCGCGCGCTGCTGCAGCTGACCGAGGAGCTCAGCCAGCGGGAGGCGGCGATGCAGGTCATCACCGAGCGCCTCCGCGGCGCCGACAAGCACCGCGGGCGGCTGGCCGGGGAGGCGGAACGGCTGGAGGCCCAGCTGGCGCAGGCGGAGGAGCAGCTGAGCGCGGTCCGCGCGCAGGCGGCCACTTTGGGCGCCCGGCGGGATGCGCTGCTGGAGGCGATGCGGACCGCCGAGGAAGCGCAGGAGTCGGCCGGCGGCGCGCAGCGGCAGGCGGAAGAGCGTCTGGCCGCGGTGCGCGCCGAGATCGCCGACCTGGCCGCGGCGCAGACCCGGGCGGCTCACGATCTGGCGCGCCTGGAGGAGCGGGACGGCGCGCTGGCCGCCCAGACGGCGGTGCAGGACGCCCGCCGGAGGGGGCTCGCCGCACGGGAGGCGGAGCTGGGATCCGCCGCGCAGCAGATGGAGGCCGCCGTTGCCGCGCTGATCGCGGAGCGGGACGCCGCCGAAAGCGCTCTGAGCGCGCTCCGGGCGGAGGCGGCCAGGCTGCAGCAGGAGCTCTCCGCGTGCGAGGACGAGCTGCGCCAGATCCAGGCCGACCGCCAGGTGACGGCGCAGACCCTGAGCTTCCTGGAGGAGATGCACCGGCGTCTGGAGGGCTACGAGCAGGGCGTCCGCGAGATCCTCATCGCCAAGCAGGAGCATCCCGAGCGGTTCGCCGGGATCCGCTATCCCGTGCTGGAGCTGCTGCGGGTGGCCGCGCCCCACCGCGCCGCGATCGAGGCGGCGCTGGGCCGCCGGCTCTTCACGCTGGTCGCCGGCAGCGTGGACGACGTGAAGGGCGGGCTGCGCTACCTCCGCGGCAACGGGCAGGGCAGCGCGTCCTTCATCCCCGTAGACCTGGTGGCGTCCCGGCCGTCCGGCGACGTCCCGCCGGGCGCGGAAATCGTGGGCCGGGCAAGCGATCTCGTCGAGCTCACCAACGGGGCGCGCGACGTGGTGCAGGCGCTGCTGGGGGACGTCGTCGTGGTCAACACGCTCGACGACGCCGTGGCCCTCCGCGCGCAGGGGTTCGCCGGCCGCATCGCCACGCTGGACGGCGAGCTCCTCAGCCCCGACGGGGTGATCAGCTTCCGCGGCAAGCCCGACGGCGAGGCCCTGCTGCTCGGCCGGCGGGAGCAGATCGCCGCGCTGCGCGAGCGCGCCGAGACGCTGGATGCCTCCACCGGGCGCGCCGTCTCCCACCGCACGGCCCTCGCCGATCAACTGGCCGCCCTGACCGAGCAGTGCGCTGTCCTCGAGGCCGAGTGCGCGCAGGCCGGCGAGGCGATCGCGCACCAGCAGGCCGGTCTGGCTCCCCTGCAGGTCGAGGTGGCGCGGCTGCCCGTGGAGCAGTCGGAGGCCGAGGCGGCGCTGGCCGCCATCGCCGCGGAGCGCGAGCGTCTGGACGGCGAGATGGAGCGGATCCATGCCGACGCCGCGGAGCTGGCGCAGGCGATCGCCGAGCGGGAGCGGGCCGCGGAGGCCGTGCAGGGCGAGCTGCTCACGGTCGAGGAGCAGACGGCCGCCGCGCGCGGCCGGCTCACCGACGTCCGGGTGGAGCTCGCGGAGCTGGCCGGCACGCTGGAGTCGCTGCGCGACCGCGTCGAGGAGTACACGCGCCGGGCCGCGGACCTGCGGACCCGCTTCGACCAGCTGCAGGGTGAGATGGCGGTGCTGGACGGCGAGCGCCACCTCCTCACGCACTCCCTGGAGGAGGCGACCCAGGCCCGCACGCTCCTCGCCGAGCAGCAGGAGGCGACGCGCATGCTGCTGGGGGCGCTCGAGGAGGAGCGCGGCCTGCTGCAGCAGCGGTTGATGGAGCTGGAGGGCGCGTGGCGCCAGGTTCAGGAGTCGCTGCGCGACGTCGAAGACCAGGCGCACCGGCTCGAGGTGCGCCACGCCCAGGTGGAGACGGAGCTCGGCGCAGCGACGCGGCGCATCAGCGAGGAGTTCGGCGTCGCCTGGGAGGATGTGCGCGAGCTGCGGCTGGCGGTCGGGCGCGACGAGGCGCAGGGGCGCATCGAGGCGCTGCGGGGGCTCCTCGCGGTGCTGGGCCCCGTGAACCTCCGCGCCGTGGACGAGCACGCGGCCGTGGCCGCACGCGTGGAGGCCCTGCGCACGCAGGCGGACGACCTTGACCGCGCGCGCACGGCGCTCGGGGCGCTGATCCGCCAGCTGGACGACGTGCTGCGGGTGCGCTTCGCGGAGACCTTCACCGCGGTGAACGAGGAGTTCAACCGCCTCTTCGTCCGGCTCTTCGCCGGCGGCCAGGCGCGCCTGCTGCTGGTCGAGGGCGAGCCGGGGACCGAGCCGGGGATCGAGATCGAGGCGCAGCTGCCGGGGAAGAAGATGCGCAGCCTCTCCGCACTGTCCGGCGGGGAGCGGGTTCTGGTCGCGCTCTCGCTGATCTTCGCGATGCTGCGGGTGCACCCCAGCCCCTTCTGCATCTTCGACGAGGTCGAGGCCGCGCTCGACGACGCGAACACGAAGAAGTTCACCACGCTGCTGCGCGAGCTGGCCGAACGCACGCAGGTCCTCATCATCACCCACAACAAAGGCACGATGGAGGCCGCGGACGTCCTCTACGGTGTGACGATGGAGGTCGCCGGCGTCTCCAAGATGATGTCGATGCGCCTCACCAAGAAGGGGGTCCCCGAGCCCGTCCCGGTCGCTTGACCGTCAGGGTATCCTCGTAGTGTGAGCCTCTTCGAGCGGTTCCGGGCGAGCCTCACCCGCACGCGCGAGACCTTCACCGCCCGCATCGAGCAGGCGCTGCGCCAGCCCCCCGGCCCCGAGTTCTACGACGCGCTGGAAGCCGCCCTCATCCAGGGGGACGTCGGCGTCTCCGTCACCGATCACATCGTCGAGCAGCTGCGGGCGCGGCGGAACGCGAAAGACCCCGCGGCCATCCGCGCCGCGCTGCGCGAGATCATGCAGGAGCTGCTGGGGGAGCCCTCGCCGCTGCGGCTGGACGCCTCGCCCGCGGTCATCCTCGTCCTGGGGGTGAACGGCGCCGGCAAGACGACCTCCATCGGCAAGCTGGCGCACCGCCTCCGCTCAGAGGGGAAGTCGGTCCTCCTCGCCGCCGCCGACACCTTCCGCGCCGCCGCCATCGACCAGCTGGTCATCTGGGGGCAGCGCGCCGGGGTGGAGGTGGTGAAGCACGCCCCGGGGGCCGATCCCGCGGCCGTCGTCTACGATGCCGCGCAGGCTGTCCGGGCCCGCGGCATCGACGTCCTCATCGTGGATACCGCCGGACGGCTGCACACCAAAGTGAACCTGATGGAGGAGCTGAAGAAGATCTCCCGCGTCCTGGCCCGTGAGCTCCCCGGCGCCGCCATGGAGCGGCTGCTGGTGCTCGACGCCTCCACAGGTCAGAACGCCATCCAGCAGGCCCGCCTGTTCCACGAGGCGGTGGACGTCACGGGCCTCATCCTCGCCAAGCTGGACGGTTCGGCCAAAGGCGGAGCGGTGCTGGCCATCGGCCGCGAGCTCGGCATCCCGGTGAAGCTGGCCGGCACGGGGGAAGATCCTGATGACCTCGCACCTTTCGACCCCGCGTCGTACGCAGACGCCCTGCTTCCCGAGATTGCCGATCGTTGATGGACGTCCCAGGTCTCCTGGCAGAAGGAACCGGGCAGGAATCTCTTCAGCGGCGGTCAACCTTTCCCAACTCGGTGAGGGGGGCGTCATGGCTGAGTTCGTGGCGAGCGCAGGGGTCATCGTACGACCCTCGCCCCGCCAGGCGGTCTTCAACGGCAGTGGGGGCGCGCTGTTCGGCATCTACCTCCGGAACGTGCTGCTCACCATCGTCACGCTGGGCGTCTATTACTTCTGGGCGAAGAACCGGACGCGCGGCTACCTGGTGAACCAGTGCGAGTTCGAAGCGGACCGCTTCACCTGGCACGGTACCGGGAAGGAGCTGTTCCTGGGGGCGCTCAAGCTTCTCGTGCTGGCCGTGCCCCTGGTCGTCCTCATCTACGTGGTTCCCGTTGTCTGGAGCAGCATCGCCGCCGACCTGATCAGCAGTCTCACCGGCATCTTCGCGTACGCGGTGATCTTTCCGATGGCCGCGGTGGGTGCCCGCCGTTACCGCCTCAGCCGGCTGTCCTGGCGCGGCATCCGCTTCTCGTTCCGGGGCCGGGTGCGCCAGTACTTCAAGATCTACTCAAAGGGGATGTTCCTGCTGTTCCCCACGCTCGGGTTCTACCTGCCGTACATGCAGGCGAATATCCGCCGCTTCGTGACCGAGCACACGCACTTCGGCGCGACCCCGTTCGCGTTCGGTGGGAACGGCCGGGACCTGCTGGGCCGGTTCGCCCTGGTCCCCGCGGCGGCCCTGGCCGGGATGGTCTTCATCGGGTTCGGCACGTTCAGAACGCTGCGTGCGATGAGCGGGACCGTTGAAGGGACCGGGGACATCACGGCGATCGGGAGCGTCATGCTCGTAGA
>DASUAK010000194.1:0-6512 GCA_035763845.1 bacterium
CTCGTCGTGATGGGGGGCGCCATGATCTTCGACCTGGTGTTCAGGCTCAACACCTGGATCCTCCGCGTGTTTCCCTTCCGGCCGGCGCTGTGATCGTGCCCCTCCGCATCACGGCAGCGCCGAGGCACCAGACAACGGACTTCGTCCGCAGACACCGGCCGATTCGGGGCGGCTGGGAACGCGGCGGAGAATCTCGGCAGAGGCAGGGGGATTGTCGCATGAGGCGTCTTCTGGCCGTGGTCGTGATGATGGCGGTGCTCGCGCCGTTCACGGTGGCGCAGACCGCGCAGGGGCAGGGCGTTCAGAACGGGCTGGTCTTCGAGGCGCTGCGCGTCCTGCAGACGAACTACGTCGACCCGGTCGACGTCGTGAAGGTGCTGAACGGCGGTCTGGAGGGGCTGCGCGGGCAGCTGCAGTCCTCGGGCGTGACCGTGACGGTGACGGCGATCCCCGCGGGGACGCCGGAGGCCGACGCGCGGCAGCTGTTCGGCGACCAGTACGCGGCGGCGGTCGCGGCGGCGGGCACGACCCTGACGCCGGCGCGGCTGTCCTACGCCGGGATCCGGGGCATGACGGAGTCGTTCAAGGACTCCCACACCGGCTTCCTCACGCCCCAGCAGAACGCGGAGCGCCGCTCCCGCCAGAAGGGGCAGGCCGGCTTCACCGGCGTGGGCATCATCCTGATGCCCAAGGATGAGAAGTTCTTCGTCTGGTCGCTGATCCCGGGCGGACCCGCCGAGGCGATGGGCGTCCGCCAGTTCGACCGCATCCTCAAGGTTGACGAGACCAGCACCACGGGGATGACGGTGGAGCAGGTCTCCGGGATCATCCGCGGCACGCCCGGCACGCCGGTGACGCTGACGCTGCAGCGCCCCGGATCCACCGAGCCGGTGGCCATCACGATCACGCGCGGCCCGATCCTCGTGCCCTCCATCTTCAAGGCCGAGGTCGTCGAGGGCGGGATCGGCTATATCAAGCTCTATCAGTTCGTGGAAGGGACCGCGCGGGACTTCCGGGCGTCCCTCAGCAAGCTGATGACCCAGCGGATGCGGGGCCTCGTCCTCGACCTCCGCGGCAACGGCGGCGGCTACCTGCACGAGCTCAACGGCGTGATGAACGCCCTGCTGCCCAACAACCTGCCGGTCTACACCGAGATGCGGCAGGGCGGGCAGACGCGCGTGCAGCGCACCAACGCCACGCCGATGCTCCCCGCGACGCTGCCGGTCTGGGTGCTGGTCGACGAGGGGAGCGCGTCCGCGGCCGAGCTGCTCTCCGCGGCGATGCAGGAGAACAAGCGCGCCCAGCTGATCGGGGCGCAGACCGCGGGCGCCGTCGAGGCCAGCATCATGATCGACCTCTCGGACGGCTCGGCGCTCAGCGTGACCACCTTCCGGCTGGCCACGGGGCGCGGCGTGCGGCTGGAGGGCGTCGGCGTGAAGCCCGACCTCGAGGCCGCGCTCGGCAGCGCGGACATGGAGGCCGGGGAGGACCGCCCGCTCACCACGGCGTTCCGGCTGGCCCGGCAGTCCGTGGCCCAGGGCGGTCGCTGACGGCGACAGGAAGTCACCCACCGCAACATGAAGAGGGAAGGGGCGAGAGCCTCTTCCCTCTTCCGCGTCTATGGATCACACGATCATCGAGCAGATCGAGCGCCGCCGGGCCTCGCTCATCGGGTTCCTGGCCGGCCTCGTGCGCGCGGAGTCCGTCAATCCGCCCGGGGACACCCGCAAGGTCGTCGACCTCATCGCCGCCCGGCTGCGCGGCACGAGCGTCGACTTCCAGATCCTCGGCGACGAGATGCGCAAACCGAACGTCGTGGCCCGCGTGGGCTCCGGCCGCCCGGAGCTGCTCTTCACCTCCCACATGGACACCGTGCCCGTCGGCAATCCCAAGTCGTGGCGGCACGACCCCTTCGGGGCGGAGATCGTCGGCACGCGGATGCACGGCCGCGGGGCCGCGGACGCCAAGGCGTCGCTGGCCGGCATGGTGGCGGCGATGGAGGCCCTGGCCACCGTCCTGCCCCTGCGCGGCACCCTCACCCTGGCCGCGGTGAGCGACGAGGAGGTGGGCGGGGTGAAGGGGATGGAGTATCTCGTCGACCGCGGGCTGGTGCGGCCGGACCACGTCGTCGTCGGCGAGATCACCACGAACCGCCTGGCCACCGCGGAGAAGGGCGTGCTGTGGCTGCGCGTCACCACGCACGGGCGCGCCGCGCACGGCAGCACGCCGTGGGAGGGCAGCAACGCCGTCTCGGCGATGCTGAAGGTCCTGGCGGCGATCGAGAGCCGCGTCGGATCGCGGCTGCGCACGCTGTCGCATCCGCTCACCCCGCCCCCGTCCCTGTCCATCGGCACCATCCGCGGGGGCGTGGCCACGAACGTCGTGCCCGACTGGTGCGAGGCCACGGTGGACCGGCGCACCCTGCCCAACGAGACCATTCCTGAGGCCGTGGCGGAGGTGGAGCGGGTCGTCGCCGACCTCCAGCGCGAGGACCCGCACCTCCAGGCGGACGTCGAGGTGATCCAGTCCGGTCCGCCGATCGAGACCGCGCCCGACGCCCCGGTCGTGGCGGCGGCGCAGGCCGTGGCCCGGGAGCTGGCGCTGCCGGCGGAGCCCGTCGGGTACCAGCAGGCCAGCGACGGCCGCTTCTTCGCCGAGCGCGGCATCCCGACCATCCTGTTCGGGCCCGGGGAGCCCGAGCTGGCGCACACCGTGGACGAGTCGGTGGACGTCAACGAGGTGGTCACCGCGGCGAAGTTCTACGCCCTGCTCGCCCACCGCATGCTGAGCGACGCGGGGCAGAGGAGATGACGATGGAGTTCACGCTCGCCGAGCACCAGACGATGACCGCGCAGATGGTCCGCGACTTCGCGCACTCCGAGGTGGCCCCGCGCATCAGGGAGCTCGACCGCGCCCAGTCCTTCGACCGCTCGATCCTGGGGGCGATGGGCAGGTTGGGCATCCTGGGCCTGTGCGTCCCCGAGCGCTACGGCGGGGCGGGGATGGACTACGTCAGCCTGGGGCTGGCCTGCGAGGAGCTGGAGTACGTGGACACCTCGCTGCGGGTGATCATGTCCGTGCACGTCGGCCTGAACAGCCTGAGCCTGCTCAGCTGGGGCACCGAGGAGCAGAAGCAGCGCTACCTCGTCCCCCAGGCCCGCGGCGAGAAGATCGCCACCTACGGGCTGACCGAGCCGTCCGCGGGCAGCGACGCGGTGGGCATCCGCTCCACGGCCGCGCGCGACGGGGCCGGCTACGTCCTGAGCGGGGAGAAGCTGTGGATCTCTCTCGCCGACGTGGCGGACCACTTCATCGTCTTCGCCTGGACGGATCCGGCCAAGCAGAAGGCTCGCGATCACAGCGGCCTGAGCGCCTTCATCATCAGCCGGGAGATGAAAGGCGTGGGCACCGGGACGATCCACGGCAAGCTGGGCATCCGCGCCGGCAACACCGGGTCGATCGTCATGGACGAGGTGCGCGTCCCGGCCGCCAACCTCCTGGGCCGGGAGGGCGAGGGCTTCCGCATCGCGATGTTCGCCCTCGACCAGGGGCGCTTCACCGTGGCCGCGGGCGCGACGGGGCTGATCCGGGCCTGCCTGGACGCCAGCGTGAAGTACGCCAACGAGCGGACCACCTTCGGCCGGCCGATCGCCGAGCACCAGCTGGTGAAAGAGATGATCGCCGGGATGGTCCGCGACTACGAGATCAGCCGCCTCCTGTACCTGCGCGCGGGGTGGATGAAGAACCAGGGCCTGCGCAACACGCGGGAGACGTCGCTGGCCAAGTGGTACGCCACCGTGGCCAGCGAGCGGGCCGCGGGAGACGCCGTGGAGGTGCACGGGGCCTACGGCTACTCCGACGACTACCCGGTGGAGCGCTACTACCGGAACAGCAAGGGCGCGGTGATCTACGAGGGGACCCGCGAGATCCACACCGTGATGCAGGCGGACTACGCGCTGGGGCTGCGGCAGGACCGCCCGGCGCGCGTGCAGCTGCCGGCCTGGCCGTTTGAATGACCGCACCCTTCGAGTGCGAGGTGCGCGTCCGCGTCGAGGACATCGACGCCTTCCACCGCCGCCTGGCCGCGCTCGGCGCGGTGCTGCGCGAGCCCTACGCGTTCACCGACCATTACCACCGGCCGGCTGTGCCGGCTCGTTCGCATTGGGATCCTCGCACCCAGGCGCTCCGGATACGGGAGCACACGTCGCCCGAGGCGGGCAGCGAACTGCTCCTGACCTCGGTGGAGATGTCGTCCGCCGAAGGGATGTCGTTCAAGCGATCCCGCTTCCCCGAGGGCAAAATCAGGCTCTATGCGGGATCGCCGGCCGACTGCCGCGTCATCGTGGAGTCTCTCGGTTTCGTCCCCTGGATCTCCGTCCGCAAGCGCGACGGCCGCCTCTTCGAGATTCCCGAGTTCGGCAGCCTCGTCACCGAGCACGTGGAGGGTGTGGGCTGGATGTGCGAGATCGAGGAGGAGGGGGCCGACCCGGAGCGGGCAGCGGCGCGCATCCGCGCGAAGCTCGAGCGGTTGGGCGTGACGCTCGACCAGGTCATCGGCGAGCCGGTCGCCGCGCTGGCCGCCGCCGCGCATGAGCGCGCGGGGACGGGCGCCCCCCGCGTGGCGCTGCGCCCGGGCGCGAAAGTGTACTTCTGCGGCTCGATCCGTGGCGGCCGCGAGCGCCAGCCCCTCTACAAGGCGATCGTCGACCATCTCCAGGATCGCGGGTGTCACGTCCTGACGACGCATGTCGCCGAACCCGACGTCCTCGCGCGAGAGTGGCGGGAGGGGGTGACCGCCCGCCACATATACGAGCGTGACCTGCGCTGGCTGGCCGAGTGCGATCTCGTCATCGCGGAGGTGTCCACCCCGTCGCTGGGCGTGGGCGTCGAGATCGCCGAGGCGGCGCGCCTGGGCAAGCCGATCGTCGCCCTCTGCGAAGACGGGATTCACCTCTCAGCGATGGTCGGCGGCAATCCCGCGGTCACCACGGTGCTCACCTACCGCGGCCGCGACGAGCTGCTCGCCCACCTGGACGGGCTCTTCGGGGCGGGCGTACCGGGGGTGGAGGTGGCGCGTGGGCGTTGAGCATCCCCGCGGGGACGACCGCTTCGCGATGCTGCCCTGGGAGCGGCTGCGGGACAAGATCCTCACCACCGACGGCAAGCCCTTCGCGGCCTATCAAGGTCTGGAGGGCGCCTACCGCTTCGAGAAGTTCGTCCTGTTCATCGACAGCGTGGTCGCCGACCCGCCGGGGATCCCGGCACGGATGCGGGTGCGAGTGGACCAGGCCGAGGCGCGCTTCCCCCCGGAGCTGTGGTCCACGCCGGTGCGCAAGGCGGCCCTCGAGGACCTCATCGCGCGGCGCTGGCTGGAGGCCTCGCGCCGGACCGGGCGGTCCAGGGGCGGCCGGAGCGGTATCGGCATCGAGGCCGGGGGCCAGGAGATCCTCCCCCGTACGGCCTGCCGCGTCGCCGACGAGTACGTGGAGGTCCGCGCCGAGGCGCACCTTCCCGCCGAGGGCCGCAAAGCCTCGGCCCGCTCCACGCAGGCGATGCTCCTGGAGGACCTCCCGCAGGTCGTGGAGGGCGCGCTGCTCTACGGCGGCTACAACCCCGAGACCTCGGCCCGCCACGTGGAAGTGGCCGAGGACGCGCACGCCCTGCGCGGGCAGCTCGCCGAGCGCGGACTGGTGGCCTTCATCGCGGACGGGGCGGTGCTGCCGCGGGAAGGCGAGTCCGACCGGCCGCTCCTCACGCACCTCGTGCCGTTCCACGCTCCTGAGGAGCTGCGCGTGACGCTGCGGGTCCCCCACCGGGGCGAGGTCGCCGGCATGGGGATCCCGCGCGGCGTGACCGTGATCATCGGCGCCGCGTTCTCCGGCCGGAGCACGCTCCTGCGGGCGATCGCAAGCGCCGTCTACCCGCACATCCCCGGCGACGGACGCGAGTACTGCGCCACCGTACCGGACGCCGCGCTCGTCCAGGCCGACGAGGGGCGGCGGGTGGAAGGGGTCAACCTCACTCCCTTCGTGTCGACCTTCCCGGGCGGCGAAGATCCGACCCGCTTCCGCACCGACCACGCGCCGGCGCTGGTGGCGCAGGCGGCCTCGATCAGTGAGGCGCTCGAAGCCGGCACCGGGCTCCTGCTCTTCGACGAGGACACCAGCGCGCCTCGCCTGCTGGTGCGCGACGTGATGTGGCGCCACCTCGCCCCCGAGGCGAAGGAGCACGTGACCCCGCTGGCCGACCTGGTGCGCCCGCTGTACGCCGAGCACGGGGTGTCGACCATCATCGCGGGAGGGACCGGGAGCAGCCTGCCCGCCGCCGCCGACACCGTCATCGCCATGGACGCCTTCCATGCCACGGTGGTAACGGCCCGGGCGAAGCAGCTCGCGGGCGAGTGGCCCGCCGTGCGGGTGGCCGAGGTCCGCGGCTTCGGCGGCATCCATCACCGCGTGCCGGTCGGCGAGAGCCTGGCGTTCCTCCGGGGACGGAAGGTGCGCCCCGACGCT
>DASUAK010000195.1:0-12885 GCA_035763845.1 bacterium
AGAGAGCGGTCCTCTGTGCGAGGAACCTCCCCCTCGGGCTTCTGTCCCGACGGTGTAGCCGGCGTCTGGTGACCGGCCTGCGCCGCTCGGTCCAGCCCGCGCCGGGTAGGCGCGGCGGAACCCTAGGCGCACTTCCTCAGCTTCGAATCAGGCGGAAACACGAACGCCGGCGCGGAAGGCGCCGGCGTCATGGCCGACCAAGTCCGAAACTTGATGGTCTTTGTAACACGATGTTCGGGGCTTGTCAACCCCGAGGTGAGCGAACGGCGGAGTGGATGATGCGGAGGAACTTCTGCGGGTCGAGGCTGGCGCCGCCGACGAGGGCGCCGTCGATCTCGCGCTGCCGGGCGAACTCGGCGGCGTTGTCGCCCGTGACGCTGCCGCCGTAGAGGATGCGGACCTGATCGCCGGCGGGACCGAACCGCTCGGAGAGGACGCTCCGGATGAGGCCGCAGACGCGGTTGGCCTCCTCCCCGCTCGCCGACCGGCCGGTGCCGATCGCCCAGACGGGCTCGTAGGCGACGACCAGGCGCGCGGCCTGCCCGTCCCCGACCCCCGCGACCCCGGCCTCCATCTGCGCGGCGACCACCTGGTCGGTGCGCCCTGCGTCCCGCTCCTCCAAGCGCTCGCCGACGCACATGATGGGCACGAGGCCGTGCCCGAACGCCGAGCCCACCTTCTTCGCCACGGCGGCGTCCGTTTCGCCGAAGTGCTGCCGCCGCTCGGAGTGGCCGACGATGACGTAGGTGCAGCCGACGTCGGACAGCATGAGGGGGGAGATCTCTCCGGTGAAGGCGCCCTGCGCCTCCCAGTACATGTCCTGCGCGCCCAGGCGGATCCGGGAGCCTTCCAGCGCGCGGGAGACCTCGGCGAGCGCGGTGAACGGCGGGCAGAGGGCCACCTCGACGCCGTCCGGAAGCGCTTCGCGCGCCAGCGCGTGGGCCAGGGCGAGGGCGTCCCCCACCGTCTTGTACATCTTCCAATTGCCGGCGACGAGCGGCAGGCGCGCCATCACGTGTCCCGGAGGACCGCGACGCCGGGCAGCTCGCGCCCCTCGAGGAACTCCAGCGACGCCCCGCCCCCGGTGGAGATGTGGGTCATCCGCTCGGCCAGCCCGAACTGCTCGACCGCGGCGGCGGAGTCCCCGCCCCCGACGATGGTCACCGCCTTCGAATCCGCCATGGCCTGGGCCACCTCCCGCGTACCGGCGGCGAAGGCGGGAAACTCGAACACCCCCATCGGCCCGTTCCACAGCACGGTCCCCGCCCCCGCGATGGTGCGCCGGTAGGCGGATGCGGTCTTGGGCCCGATGTCCATCCCCATCCAGCCCTCGGGGATCGACTCGACCGCGACGGTGCGGTGGGCCGCATCCTCGGCGAAGCGGTCGGCGATGACGACGTCTTCAGGCAGATGGAAGGCCACCTTGCGATCCGCCGCGTCCTTCATCAGCGCGCGGGCGAGGTCGAGGCGGTCCTCTTCCACCAGAGAGGCACCGACCGCCCGCCCCTGCGCCCGCAGAAAGGTGTAGGTCATCGCGCCCCCGATGAGGAGGGCGTCGGCTCTCGTCAGGAGGTTGCGGATGACCTCGATCTTGTCCGAGACCTTCTTGCCGCCCAGGATCGCCACGAACGGCCGCGTCGGGGACTCGAGCGCCCGCGACAGGTACACCAGCTCCTTCTCCATGAGGAAGCCCGCGACCGCGGGCAGATGGCGGGCCACCCCCACCGTGGAGGCATGCGCGCGGTGGGCGGTGCCGAAGGCGTCGTTCACATAGAGGTCAGCGAGCGCGGCCAGAGCGCGGGCGAAGCCTTCGTCGTTGGCTTCCTCTTCGGGGTGGAAGCGGAGGTTCTCGAGGAGGACGACGTCGCCGTCCTTCATCGCCCCCACCGCCTTCTCCACCTCCGGGCCCACGCAGTCGGGCAGCTTGCGCACCGGGGCCCCCAGCAGCTCGCCCAGCCGGCGGGCGACGGGATCGAGCCGCAGCTCCTCCTTGACTTTGCCGCCCGGGCGGCCGAGGTGCGAGGCGAGAATCACCCGGGCGCCCTGCTTGCGGAGGTGCGTGATCGTGCGGAGGGATTCGGTGATGCGCCGGTCGTCGGTGATCCGGCCCTCCTCGTCGAGCGGGACGTTGAAGTCCACCCGCACGAGGACCCGCCGGCCCCGCACCGCGACGTCGCTGACGGTTTTCTTCTTCGTCACAGCCCCTTCTGCGCCATGTAGTGCGCGAGGTCGGCCACGCGGCACGCGTAGCCCCACTCGTTGTCATACCAGGACATGACCTTCACGAAGTTGTCCGAGAGGACCGTCGTGAGCGGCGCGTCCACGATGCCCGAGTACGGGCTCTGCCGGAAGTCGCTGCTGACCAGCTCCTCCTCGGTGTAGCCGAGGAAGCCCTTCAGCTCCTCCTCGCTGGCGCGCTTGTACGCGGCGTTGACCTCCTTGGCCGACGCCGGCTTCTCCAGCTCGCAGACCAGGTCCACGATGGAGACCGTGGCCGTGGGCACGCGCAGGGCGATCCCGTGCATCCTGCCCTGCAGCTCGGGCAGCACGAGGAAGATGGCCTTCGCCGCCCCCGTCGTGGCGGGGATGATGTTGATCGCCGCGGCGCGCGACTCGCGCAGGTTCTCGCCGACGACATCCAGGATGCGCTGCGTGTTCGTGTAGGAGTGGACGGTGGTCATGAAGCCGCGCTTGATCCCGAACTCGCGGCTCAAGACGCGGGCCGTGACGGAGAGGGCGTTGGTGGTGCACGACCCGTTGCTGACGATGGTGTGCTTCTTCGGGTCGTAGAGCTGATGGTTCACGCCCATGTTCACGGTGATGTCCTCACCCTTGCCGGGGGCGCTGATGACGACCTTCTTCGCGCCGCCCTGCAGGTGCCCGCGGGCCTTCTCCGCCTGGGTGAAGCGCCCGGTGGACTCGATGACGAGATCCACCCCGGCCTCCTTCCAGGGGATGGCCCCGGGGTCGCGCTCCCCGAAGACCCTGATCGTCCAGTCGTTGATCAACAGCTCGCCGTCGCGCGTGGCGACCCGCCCGGGGAAGGCCCCATACGTGCTGTCGTGCCGGAACAGGTGCGCATTCGTTTGCAGGTCGGCGATATCGTTGATCGCCGTGACCTGCAGCGTGTCGGGGTGACGCTCCAGGATCGTGCGCAGCGACTGCCGCCCGATCCGGCCGAAGCCATTGATGCCGATGCGGACCGCCATGACTCACCCACCTCCCAGGGATGGTTCTTCCCTCCGCGGGCCCCGACCGGGAGGCTGCTCCACCGTGTCCCGCCGCCCCGCGCCCCGCCAGTACCGCTCCAGCAGGTCGCGGCGGATGAAGCCGACGTTCCCGAAGATCCGGATGCTGAAGGCGATCACGGCGCCGAGGTAGATGTCGACGCCGAGCAGGTCGCCGATCGCCGTGAGCAGCGCGGCCAGCACGGTGTTGGCGAAGAAGCCGGTGATGAAGATGGAGAGGTCGAACCGCTCCTCCAGCTGCGCGCGCCCGCCGCCGAGGATGGTGTCGATCGCGGCCAGGATGGCGATCGCGGTGTACTTCACCACCGCGAGCGGGATCTCGACAGAAACGAGGAAGCCGAGGATGATGCCGACGATCAAGCCTGCCATGGGCAGCCACATCGTGCGGATGCCTCCCTATTGGAACGGCCCCGAGGGCCGGGCGTGGGTGAACCGGAACGTCCCGCGGTAGGCCGGGACCCCGACCCGGACCGCCTTCGTGATCTTCGCGGGGAAGGCGAACGCGCGCAGCGCCTGCACGCCGCCGTCCGCGCGCTCCACGTAGGCAGCCATCTCATCGGGGGGCCCCACGGCGGTGACCCGGTACGGCGGGGCCAGCCGCTTGGCGTTGGCGATGATCGTGGTCCCCACGCAGTTGAGGCCCGTGAGGGAGATGATCCGCTCGCCGTTGATCGCGACCGCTTCCGCGCCGCTGGCGTAGAGATCGTTGACCACGCCCTGCAGGTCGGTGTAGTGCAGGATGACGGTGTTGGGATCGTCCCCCGGCCGCAGGGGCAGCGGGCTGTCGTCCAGCTCCACGATGACCCCCGGTCCGGCGAGGTGGGTGTGCCCGGACAGCCCGCGCAGCCGCTCCAGCTGCTGGCCGAGGGCCTCGAGCTGGTCCCGGCCCTGGGCGGCGCCCTGCTCGTAGGCGTGCAGCTGCGTGCGCAGCTGGAAGATCTGCTGCTCCAGCGCCCCGCGGTTGCGCTCCATCTCCCGCAGCATGAAGCCCAGCTCCTCCAGGCGCTGCGAGGGCACGCGCAGCTGCGAACGGATGAGCAGCTCGTTGCGGACCTGGGTCACGCCGAGGAAGCCCACGGCGGCGAGCACGAGGGCCAGCGTGGCCTGCAGACGGGTCACGCGCCAGGGGCGCGATTGCGACAGGGACCGGGCCATGGGTGGGCGCCGCCGCGCGGCGGCGGCACTACATCAAGTATAGGGGCGCGCCGGAAAGGGGGTCAATTGAACAGGCGCCTCAGGAGGTCAGGAGCCGCTCCCGGGCCTCCAGCTTCTGCTTGATGCGCTTGAGGCGGAAGACGTCCTCGCGGGCGCGCTGCTCGAGCACAGCGGTGATGAAGCGGATCTCCCCGCGCAGGCGCGGGATGACCACCTGCTCCAGGGCGTTGACGCGGCGGGTGGTCTTCTTGATCTCCTCGCCGATCTTGCGCAGGCGGATCTCCGTGGCGGCCACGGCCAGGATGGAGGCGACAACCTCCTCGAAGTTGCCGGCGCTCTCCACGGTGCGGGCGCTGGTCGTGGCCGGGTTGTGGCCGCGCTCGAGGAGGGTGCGGCGCACCTCCTTCACCGCCACCTCGGGGATCTTGGTGCCCCAGACGTTGCGCACCTCGATGTCCACGAGGACCTCGCGCCGGTCGGCCATCGCCGCCGCCTCGAGGGCCTCGCGCCCCTCCCAGGCCTTGGCCAGGGCCAGCATGATGTAGGCCTCGCCGGCGGCCTTGGTCAGCCGCTCGCGGGCGGCCAGCGACTCTCGGACGATGTTGAAGAAGTCGGCGACCAGGGCGTCGCGCTTGCGCTTCAGCAGGTCGACGCCCTGGCCCGCGATCCGCGCCTGCTGCTTCCGCTGCAGCAGGTTCATCCTGGTGGGGCTGACGGCCTCCGGCATGGCGGCTAGACCCTCGTCCTATCCTTCCACGTCTCTTCCATCAGCGCGCCGTAGTACTTGTCGATGTGGTCCTGCTTCACACGCTTCAGCTCGCCCTTCGGGAAGACGGAGAGGAGCTTCCAGGCGATGGTCAGCGTCTCTTCGATGGTCCGTTCCGTCTGCCCCTGGTTGAGGAACTGCATCTCGAACTCCTCGGAGAACTTCAGGTACAGCCGGTCGCGGTCGGTGAGGGCCTCCTCGCCGATGATCGCCACCAGGCGGCGCAGATCCACGCCGTTCGCGTAGGCGGAGTACAGCTGGTCGCGCAGCCCGCCGTGGTCCTCGCGCGTGCGGCCCTTGCCGATGCCGTCGTTCATCAGCCGGCTGAGGCTGCGCAGCGGGGTGATCGGGGGAAAGATGCCGACGCGGTGCAGCTCGCGGCTGAGGATGATCTGCCCCTCGGTGATGTAGCCGGTGAGGTCGGCGATGGGGTGCGTGATGTCGTCGTCCGGCATGGTCAGGATGGGCAGCTGGGTGATCGAGCCCTTGCGGCCGTGGATGCGCCCGGCCCGCTCGTAGATCGTGGCCAGGTCGGTGTACATGTAGCCGGGATAGCCGCGGCGGCCCGGGATCTCCTCCCGCGCCGCGCCGATCTCGCGCAGCGCCTCGCAGTAGTTGGTCATGTCCGTGAGGATGACCAGGACCTGCATGCCGAGGTCGAAGGCCAGGTACTCCGCCGCGGTGAGGGCCACGCGGGGCGTGATCAGGCGTTCGATCGCCGGGTCGTCCGCCAGGTTGAGGAAGACGACGCTGCGGGACAGGGCTCCGGTGGACTCGAACTGGTCGATGAAGTAGGCGGCCTCGCGCTGGGTGATGCCCATCGCGGCGAAAACGACCGAGAAGTCCTCCGCCCCGCCGGGGACCTTGGCCTGGCGGGCGATCTGGGCCGCGATCTCGTTATGCGGCAGGCCGGCGCCGCTGAAGATCGGCAGCTTCTGGCCGCGCACCAGCGTGTTCAGACCGTCGATGGAGGAGATGCCGGTCTGGATGAACTCCTGCGGCCGCTGGCGCGCCACCGGGTTGATCGGCGCGCCGATGATCGGCAGCCGCTGCTCGGGGATGATCGGGGGCAGGCCGTCGATCGGCGCGCCCAGACCGTCGAACCGCCGGCCGATGATCTCCCGCGAGACACCCAGCCGGGCGACGTCCTCGCGCAGGCTGATGCTGGTCTTGGCCAGATCGAGCCCGGTCGTCTCCTCGAACACCTGGATGACCGCGTTCTTCTCGGAGACCTCGACGACCTGGCCCCCGCGCACGCTGTCGTCGGGCAGGTGGATGTTCACGATGGCGCCGTAGCTGAGGTCCTTCGCCCCCTCGACGAACAGCAGCGGGCCGGAGATGTACGAGATCGACTGGTAGCGCTTAGTGGTGAGGTCCATCGCTACTCCTCCCCTCCGGCCACGGCGGGCTCCGCGGCACGGCCGCCGAAGGCCTCGGGCAGCCGGCGCAGCCAGGCCTCCAGGTAGGTCTCGAACTCGTCCTTGGACACGTCCTTCATGCGGGCGATCTCCTCGATCTGCTTGAGGTTGAGGATCTCGTCGAGGAGCAGCCCGCGCTTGAGCGCGGCCAGCGCCTCGTCGTAGAAGCGGAGGATCGCCTTGAGCAGCCCGTAGGAGCGCAGCAGCGGGCTGTGCGCGTCATCGGTGAAGGCGTTCTGCTGCAGGAAGTCCTCGCGCAGCATCTTGCCCGCTTCGATCACCATGCGCTGGTCGTCCTGCAGGGCATCGGGGCCGACCAGCTGCACGATCTCCTGCAGCTCGGCCTCCTTCTGCAGCAGGGTCGAGGTGCGGTCGCGCAGCTCCTCGAAATCGGCGGGCATGTTGTCCCGGTACCACGGCTTGAACAGGTCGGTGTAGAGGCTGTAGCTGCGCAGCCAGTTGATCGCCGGGAAGTGCCGGCGGCTGGCCAGCTTGTCGTCCAGGGCCCAGAAGGTCCCGGTGATGCGCAGTGTGGCCTGCGTGACCGGCTCGCTGAAGTCCCCGCCGGGCGGGGAAACCGCGCCGATGACGGTGATCGAGCCGCGCCGCTCGGGGGCCCCCAGGCAGATCACGCGGGCGGCCCGCTCGTAGAAGGCGGCCAGGCGGCTGCTCAGGTAGGAGGGGTAGCCCTCCTCCGCCGGCATCTCCTCGAGGCGCGAGGAGATCTCGCGCATCGCCTCCGCCCAGCGGCTGGTCGAGTCGGCCATCAGGGCGACCTTCACCCCCTGGTCGCGCCAGTACTCGGCCAGCGTGATGCCGGTGTAGACCGACGCCTCGCGCGCGGCGACCGGCATGTTGGAGGTGTTGGCGATGATGATCGTCCGCTCCATCAGCGGACGGCCGGTGCGCGGGTCCTCCAGCTCCGGGAACTCGTCCAGGACGTGCGTCATCTCGTTGCCGCGCTCGCCGCAGCCGACGTAGATGATGACGTCGGCGTCGCCCCACTTTGCCAGCGTCTGCTGGGTGATCGTCTTCCCCGAGCCGAACGGTCCCGGGATGGCCGCGGTGCCGCCCATCGCCACGGGGAACAGGATGTCCAGGACGCGCTGGCCGGTGATGAAGGGTTCGCGCGGGTCCAGCCGCTCCCGCGCGGGGCGGGCCTGGCGGACGGGCCAGCGGTGCATCAGCTGCAGCTCGGTGCCGTCGCGCAGGCGGGCCACGGTGTCCGTCACGGTAAACTCACCGCGCCTGATCTCGGCCACCTCGCCGCCCGGAAGATGGGGCGGGACGAGGATCTGGTGCTTGAAGCTGAACTCCTGCACCCAGCCCAGGACGTCGCCGGGGCCGACCTTGTCGCCGGCCTTCACTGTGGGCTCGAAGGTCCACTTCTTCGAACGGTCGAGGGCCGGCACGACGGCGCCGCGGGCGATGAAGTCGCCCTTCTCCGCCTTCACCGCCTCGAGCGGCCGCAGGATGCCGTCGAAGACGCCGAAGAGCAGCCCCGGGCCGAGCTCCACGGTCAGCGGGTTGCCCGTGCTCTCCACGGGCTCGCCGACGTACAGGCCCGAGGTATCCTCGTAGACCTGCACGAACGCGGTCTCGCCGTCAAGGCGGATGATCTCGCCGAGGAGGCCTTCCTTGCCGACGCGGACGATGTCGTACATCCGCGCCCCGATCATCCCCTTGGCGATCACCGCGGGGCCGGAGATCTTGATGATCGAACCCTTGATGGCCATCTCGCCCTCCTACCTCAACTTCACGTAGAATCCGATGTGCTCTTTCACCAGCCGCGAGATGTACGCTTCGCCGGTCTCCATCTGCGCCTTCGCGGCGGGGAAGGGCACCACGATGGGCAGGTCGCGGTCGCGCAGCAGCCGCGCCCGCTCCTCGTCGGTCCCCTCCAGCAGGTCCTCGTTCACGGCGACCAGCCCGTAGTCCAGGGGCAGCATCTCCCGCAGGTGCTCCAGGACCTGCGCCGGCGAGGCCGCCTCGCGCACCTCGACCCCGGCCAGGCGGAATCCGGTCGCGGTCTCCGGGTCGGTGATCACGGCCATGCGGTACGCCATGCTAGACCACCACCATCTCGCGGCGCACCCGGTCGCGCGGGATGCCGAGCTGCTTGCTGCGTGCGATCAGCCGCAGGTTCTTGACCTCGTTGTGCTTGAGGGCCAGGTAGGCGATGACGATGTCGATGCCGAGCGGATCGCCCAGGTAGAGCGCGGCCTGGCCGCGGACCATGGCCAGGTCCAGGTCGCGCTCGAACGCGGTGAGGTCTTCCGCGGCCGTCTTCACCGGGAAGCCCTGGATGCGCAGCCACTTCATGCCCTGCTCCGCCCGCTCGCGGTCGGCCAGCAGCAGGAACGCCTCCTCGCCCACGATGCGGCCGCCCGGGACGAAGAACGCCGCCTTCGCGTCGGGCGAGAGGTCCGCGCCCCGCAGCTTGAAGGCCGTCTTCACGTTGATCGCGTCCAGCTCCGCCTCCATCAGCGCGCGCACCACCTGGCTGTTGTGGCCCCTGCCGCGCGCCACCCGCAGGGCGTGCTCGGCGTAGAAGCGCTCGAGACGCAGCTCGAGCTCGAAGAGGTCCTTCGTCTCGAGGTAGGCGCCCAGTCCGGCCGACAGGGGCGCGGCGAAGGGGTGCTCAAGGCCGCTGAACGCGCCCACCACCGCGGGGATGTCTGGCTGGCCGGCCAGCTCGCGCAGCGCCGCTTCGTTCAGGCTGCCGGCGGGCATGAGGTTCGCCGCGATCTCCTCCGCCGGCGTCCCGGTGTGCTTCCCGCGGAGGATGGTCCGCAGGTTGCCGAGATCCCAGCGCATCAGGACGACCTCGATGAGATCACGCGGGGCTCCGTCCGCGAAGGACAGGATGCGGGTCGTGCTCTGATAGAAGTTGCGCGCCAGGGCCACGTCCACCGCCTGCAGCGCGGGGTACCGGGCCAGCGCCTCCTGCAGGTCGTGGCCGTAGGGGGTGTTGTTCAAGGCCTGCACGAAGGCGTCCAGCGTGGGCAGCGCCAGCAGCTCCTCCATCCGGCCCGGATCGAGGAGGCGGCTGCGCATCGCCCGCACCCGTGCGTTGATGTAGGGGAAGTCAGGCACCTAGCGCCCCCACAGCATCGCCGCCACTTCCGTCGACAGCACCGGCCGCGCGCGCTCGATGCGCGAGGCCAGGGTGTTCTCCACCGTGAAGCGGCGGTCCGCCGTCGCCACCCGCACGCCGCCGCGCACGTCGGCGGCGCCCGTCACTTCCGCGTCGAGCCCAAGGTCCTTCACCGCCTGCCGGACCGGGTCCCGGTCGTCGGGATGCGCCTCCACCACGATGCGGCCGCTGAACCCGGCGGCGGCTTCCTTGATGAGGGCGCGCAACACCCCCGCGTAGCGCGTGCGGTCCTGCTGCACCCGGGCCAGTTCGGCCTCCGCCGCCTGGAAGACCCCGGCCAAGGCGGCGTCCTTCGCCTGCAAGACCTGCGCCGCGGCCCGCACCTGGGCGGCGCTGGTGGCGCGCGCCATGGCGGCCTTGCGCTCGGTCTCGACCTGCGTGCGCGCCGCGGCCAACCGCTCCTGGGCGGCCCGGCGGGCCTCCGCGGTGATCTGCTCCGCCCGGGCCCGCGCCTCGGCCAGGACGCGCTCGACCTCCGCCGCGGATTCCTTCTCGAGAATGGCGACCAGCTCTGAGCTCATCTCCCCCTCAGATCTTCCCGATGATGAAGAAGGCGACGAGGAACCCGAAGATGATCAGCGTCTCCGGCAGCACGAGGAAGATCAGCATCTGGCCGCCGATCTCCGGGCGCTCCGCGATGGCGCCGGCCGCGGCCGCGCCGATGCGGGACTGGGCCCAGGCAGTGCCGATCGCGCCGAAGGCGACGGCCAGCGCGGCGGCCAGCCCGAGCAGCCCGTCGGCCATCGTGGTCGCGCCGGCCGCTTCCGGCGCAGGCTCCTCCTGCGCGACGGCGGGCCCTACGGCCACGAGCATGAGCAGTACGAACAGCATCATCAGGACGGTCCTCACCTCAGTCACCTCCTGTTTTCTGGAACGGGCGGTACGAGTTGCCGGTCTCGTCGTGGTACTTGAACTTCGTCAGGAACTCGACCCAGTTGAGACGCGCCGGCTGGATGACGTGGCCGGGCAGCGTGAAGATGAAGAAGACGAGCTGGATGAGGATGCCGATCAGGATCCCGACCCAGACCGGCCCGACCGACCCGCCCAGCTCGTTGGCGACGTTGGCCAGCACGGCGGCGGCCAGGCCGACGCCGAAGAGCCGCGCGTAGGAGAGGACGTTCCCCATCCCGGAGATCGCCTCCAGCAGCCACATCAGCGCCGAGCGGCTGAGCACGACGCCCACGAAGAAGAGCACGAGGAACGCCCCGAGCAGGATCAGTCCCGGGGTGAAGACCGCCTGCGGGAACTGGTTCCCCATCGCCCCCAGCACGGCGAGCAGCCCCACCACCCCGCAGATCATCGCCAGCGACTCGATGACCCCGAGGGGGTGGCGGTGGCGCACCGCCTGTACGAGGTGCAGGACGTATCCCAGCGTGACCTGGGTCAGCCCGAGGGCGATGACCAACCCAAGAAACGCCGTGGTCAGCTCGACCCGGTTGAACAGCGGGTGCCAGCCCATCTGGTGCTCGAGCAGATTGCCGAAGAGCTCGAGGTACAGCGCGCCGAAGATCATGCTCCACGCGCCGATGACGCGGATGATCCAGGAAGCGTCCGCGAGCACCGGGGGCGCCAACCGGATGCCCAGGTCGATGGACCCCAGCTTGATCTGCCAGGCTTCCCCGGCTCGCGCCTTGCCGCGCATCCACCAGCCGAGCGCGAACAGCAGCGCCCCGTAGGCCACGTCGCCGATGACGATGCCCGTGAAGATCGGGAAGAAGAACGCCACGAAGGTGGTCGGGTCGAGATTTCCATACCGGGGCGGCCGGAACAGGGCGAGCATCCGCTGGAAGGGCCGCACGATCCCCGGGTTGTCGAGCATGACCGGCACGCGGCCCGGCTCGTGGTGGGGATCCGCCGGCGCGTCGTAGACGACGATGTCGGCGCCGAAGCGCTGGCGCAGCCGGCCGCGGATCTCGGACACCGACCGCGTCGGCGACCAGCCGTGCATGATGAAGGTGTACCGGGACTGGGCCAGGGAGGGGACGACCTTCATCTGGGCCAGGCGGTCGGCCAGGACGGCGCGCACTGCCGCCACGCGGGGCCGCTCCGCGGCCGCGATCGCGGCGACCTCGCGGTCGATGCGCTCGATCTCCCCCGGGATCTCCGCCTTCCGGCGCTCCATCATCGCCACCGTGTCCGCGGGGTGGTCCCCCGCGAAGCGCGCGGGGAGCCGCAGCTCGGACACGCCGGCCCGGGACAGGACGGGCCGGACGACGTCGGCGTCGGCCCGCCGGAAGGCCACGACCGCGCCGATGCGGTTCTCGTCGACGATGCGGCTGATGACCTCGACGCGCCCGCCGGTGGCTTTGACAAGCTCGTTCCGGATGGCCGTGACGGCGGTGAGGTCCTTCGTGTTCAGCAGGAAGCCGATGGACTCGAGGGACCTGCTCCCGGCGAGGGCGTTGAGCAGGGGGGACAGCGCCCGGACCGCGCCTTCGTAGGAGGCGATCAGCGACAGCTCTTCCTCCAGCTCGAGCCGGGTGCGGGTCAGCGCGCGCACCCGCTGCTCCACCTCGACGACCTGGGCTTCGAGCGCGTCGACGGACGCGTCCACCGGAACCGGGACCTCGGCCCCGCCCGCGGGCGCGGCGCCGGCGGGGAGCAGGGTCAGCAGGCCGTCCGCGCGCGTCGCCGCGCGCTCGAGCGCGGCCAGGGCGCGCGTCTCCTCCTCGGAGAGCTGCACCGGGGAGACCGGGGCTTCCTCGGATTCGATGTGGTCGACGTGCAGGGCGCCGATGCGCTGCACCTCCTCGATGACCGAGCCGAGGAGGCGCTTCGGTCCCAGCACGATGACGCGAGACATGTCAACGATCATGCCGTGTCACTCCGGGAACGTTCAGGCGAGCCCGCCCATGACGCGGGTGACGACAAGCTCGACGGCCGCGGCCTTGCGCTCCGCGGCGCGGGCGCTGACCTGCTTGGCATCGGCCTCCGCCTGCGCCAGGCGCTGCGCGGCGGCGCTCTCGCTCTCGCGGGCGATCTCGGCCTTGGTGCGCTCGGCGAGCTGGGCGGCCTCGCGGCGCGCCTGCTCGAGCAGCGCGGCGGCTTCCCGCTGCGCGGCCTCGATCAGCGTGCGGGCCTGCTCGCGCGCCTGCGCGACCCGGCCTTCCAGCTCGTGTTCTTTTGCGGCGATGGTCTGGA
>DASUAK010000196.1:0-6717 GCA_035763845.1 bacterium
CGCAGGATCTCGTGCTGCCGCTCGGGCAGTGTGCGCAGGGCGCCTTCCAGCGTGTGCCGGTCCTCGAGGCGGACCAGCTCCGGATCCTCTTCCCCGAGATAGTCCATCAGCGAGGTGCCGTGGTCCTCATCCCCCTCCGCCAGCTCCGCGTCCAGCGAGGCGGGGTTGTACGCGCGGCCGAGCTCGAAGGCCTCCACCACCTCTTCGAAGGGCGTCCCCGACTCATCGGCGATCTCCTGCAGGGTGGGTGAGCGGCCGAGCCGTTGGGACAGCCCCTCCACCGACTTCATCAGTGTGTTGTTCAGCTCGCGCAGGCGGCGGGGCACCCGGACCGTCCAGAACTTGTCCCGGAAGTGCCGCTTGATCTCGCCGACGACGGTCACCGTGGCGTAGGTCGTGAACTCGATCCCCCGGTGCGGGTCGAACCGGTCGATGGCTTTGATCAGCCCGATGTTCGCCACCTGGGTGAGGTCGTCCAGGGGCTCACCGCGGTTCGCGAACTTGCGCGCCAGGTAGGCGGCGAGGCTGCTGTAAGCCATGACCAGCGCCTCGCGGATCGCGGGGTCATGCGTCTCCGCGAACTTCAGGAAGAGCTCGCGGAGCGCTTCCTTGTCCTGGCGGTTCTTGCTCGATCGCGCGGCCATCGTCATGACCCGGACGTACGCTTGATCAGCCGGGTGAGACGCTCCCCTCCGTCGACGTCCGTGGAGACCTCGTCCATCAAGACGCGCACCAGCAGCTTGTCGAGCTCTTCCTCCGCGGCGTGGCGCCGGGGCTTCGCCGCGTGGTGGCGGACCAGGACGGCGAGGCCGTCGCCGCCCACTTCGAAGGTCACGCGCACGTTGGGCGCGCCCTCGAGGATGGCCGCGGTGCAGACCTCGCCGATGGCCACCTTGAGATCCTCGATGTCGTCGAACGAGAATGCCATGCGCCCCGCAATCGCCGCCGAGGCCAGCCGCACGACCACGACGTACTCCGGCCGGCCGGGCACGGTGAGCTCGATCCGCTCAGTCCCTGCGTGTTGCTCCACGAAGTTCACCTGTCCTCTCGGCTGGGCGCGGCGGATACGCATGGGGGCGATCACCGCTCGGACATTTCCCCCCGGAGCAGCCGCGCCGAAACCTCTCCTCCAGGGTGATGTGTACCTACCATCCCCGGGCGGCCATTCCCTGCCTCAGCGCGGCGCATGCAGAGGCCACAACACCGGCACGAGCAGGATGCTCACGGCGTAGATGACCAGCACCAACAGCCCACCGACCCGCAGGAAGTCCGCGAAGCGGTACCGTCCCGCCCCGTAGACCATCAGGCAGGACGGCTCCAGCGGCGTGAGGTAGCTCGCGCTCGCCGCCACCGCGACCATGACGGCGAAGGTGCGCGGGTTGAGGTCGAGCTGGAGGGCGGCCTGCACCGCCACGGGCAGCACCACGACCGCCGCCACCTGGTTGGACATGGGCTGGGTGAGCAGAACGGTCAGGGCGAAGACCGCGCTCAGGATCCACAGGGGATGGATCCCCTGGGCGGCGCCGACCAATAGCCCGGCGACGTACCGGGCCAGCCCGGTCTGCTCCATCGCCGTCCCGACGGCGAGCAGGCTGCCGATCAAGACCAGCACCCGCCAGTCCACGGCGCGGTAGGCTTCCTCGGGGGTGAGCGTCCGCGTGACGAACATCGCGAATGCGCCGAGCAGAGCCGCCACGGGCAGGGAGAGGACGCCGAACGATCCCAGGGCCAGCGCGGTAAGGAAGATGAACACGGCCGTCCGGGCCCGGGGGGTGTTCACGCGCTCCTGCGGCACCGCGCCGAGCACCTGAAGCGTTCCGTCGCTCTCGAGGGCACGGATGTTCCCCGGCGGCCCCTGTACGAGCAGCACGTCGCCCAGGCGCAGCCGGATGGTGCTGAGCTTCTGGCGGATCGCGGCCCCGCGGCGGTTGATAGCGAGCACCTGCAGCCCGTAGCGGTCCCGGAAGGCGACGCCCCGCAGGGTGCGTCCGGCCAGGGGTGAGCCGGGCATGAGGATCACCTCGGCCAGGCCGGCATCCTCCTCTTGAGCCGGATCCTGCAGCGTCACGTCGGGCTTGATCTCGAGGCCCTCCGTATCCTTCACCTTGAGGACGGCGTCGCGGCGGCCCTGCACCAGCAGCACGTCACCTGGGGCGAGGCGCATGCGGCCCTGGGGGACGATATGGCGGTGGCCATCGCGGACCACGGCGAGAACCGTGAGGTCCAGGTCGCGGCCGAGCGCGGCCTCCTCGAGCGTCCGTCCGGCGAGGTGCGAGTCTCCAGGGACGAGGACCTCGGTGAGGTAGTCCCGCAGCCCGAAGCCGCCGTCCAACTCCTCCGGCCGGACCCGCTCGGGGACGAGGCGCCGCCCCACCGTGAGCATGTAGACGATGCCCACCGCCGTGATCACCAGGCCGACCGGGGTCAGCTCGAACATGCCGATGGGCCGCAGACCGTAGCCCGTCATCAGCCCGCTCACCACGATGTTCGACGAGGTGCTGATCAGCGTCACGGGGCTGCTCAACGTGGCGGCGAAGGCCAGCGGCATGAGCAGACGGCTGGGACTGATCCGGGCCCGCATCGCCAGCCCCATCACCACCGGCAGGAAGAATGCCGTCGCGGCGGTGTTGCTGAGCACGGCGGAGAGCCCGGCCGCGCCTATCAGGATGAGCGCCAGCAGGCGGCCGGCGCCCTCGCCGGCGTGGCGCAGGAGGCGCCGCCCCACCACGTCCACCACGCCGGTCCTCACCATGCCGGCCGTCAGGATCAGCAGGCCGAAGAGCAGCAGCACGGTCGGGCTCCCGAAGCCGGCGAAAGCGCGCTCGGCCGGGACCAGGCCGGTGAGGATGAGGGCGAGGAGGACGCCGAGGGCGACGACGTCGGGACCCGTCCACTCCAGGGCGAAGCCGGCCAGCGCCGCGCCGAGGATGGCGAGCAGCATCAGCATCGACGACGTCACAGAAGAGGTATTTTCCCATCCCACGGCGCTCTCCGGCCCCCCCGGGGGCGCCCGTGCGCGGAACACACGTTTGAACACCCGGTGCACCGGGGGATAACTCCAGCGCGCGGACTCTGCAGGCCCGCGTCTCGATTCCGAATGACGGACGAAGGAGGGAAGAAACGCATGCGCCATCGAGGCATCATCGTGCTGGTGCTCACCGTGCTGCTCCTGGCCGGCGTGATCGCGCCGGCGTTCGCGCAGCAGGTTCCCAACGTCGCGAACCTCGATCCGTTCTCGACCGAAGCGAACTACATGTCGCTCCCCGGCTACCTGCGCTGGCTGATGTTCCAGCAGACCGGGAACTGGATCACGCGGGCCGAGGCGGTTCGGCTCGTGGACGAGCAGACGGCCGCGGGACAGGCTCCTTAGAAACGCCCCCGCGGAATCACCGAACAGCCCGGGGCCCCGACCGGTCCGGGCTGTTCACATGTCACTTGGCTCGTCATGCCCACGGGGTCCCGGTCGGATGCCCTTTCGCGGAAGCAGGTGTTCGCTGAACGCCCATTCGTCATTCCGCGAACCGAGCGGGAAGCGCAGTGCGTAGGAAGCCTTGGCGAGGCAAGCTGCGGCGGACGGGTCGTCCTTGAACAACGACACATCCAGTCCAGCTCAAGGGAGGAGTGATCCGAATGCGACTGCGGAGCTTCGCCGTGGTGCTGGCCGCTGTTCTGGCCCTCACCACGATCACCATCCCCGTCGTGGCCCAGGGTGCGGTCCGGGTCTTCGTGAACGGCTCGGCCGTGGCCTTCGACCAGCCCCCGGTCATCCAGGGGAGCCGGGTCCTGGTGCCCCTGCGCGGCATCTTCGAGGAGATGGGCGCCACCGTGGAGTGGCGGCCCGCCACGCGCACCGTCCTGGCCGCGAGCGGCAGCACCCTCGTGGAGCTGCAGATCGGGAGCCGGATCGCCCGGGTCGACGGGCGGCCGGTGACATTGGACGTTCCCGCGATGATCATCGGCGGGCGGACCCTGGTACCGCTGCGCTTCATCAGCGAGTCCCTGGGGGCCGCGGTGCAGTGGCAGCCGGCCACCCGCACGGTGCTCATCACCAGCGCGGGGGCCCAGCAGCCGCCGGCAGGCCAGCCGCCTCAGACCAGCAGCATCCGCGGGACGATCACCAACGTGATCCTGGCGCAGTCCGCGCAGGACGTTCCCCGGATCGTGGTCCAGTCGGGTAGCCTGGCCTACACCGTCCGGATCAACACGGATACGGCCATCAGCCGCGTCGACGCCGCCTCCGGACAGGGCGGGTCGGTAGGCGTGGCCGCCCTCAGGCCGGGCGATGAGGTCGAGGTGACCCTCTCCGGCGACGTGGCCACCCGCATCCGGGCCACGACGAGTGAGACCAGCGGGCGCATCCAGGCCCTCGCCACCGCCAGCCGGACCATCGTCCTGGCGGATGGGCGGACGGTCCGCTACGCCCCCAACCTGGTGGTGACCTCGAACGGCCAGGTGCAGAGCGGCGGCGCCGCGGCCCTGCGTGTGGGCCAGGTCGTCGAGCTGCGCCTCAACCCGAACACCAACGAAGCCTGGGAGGCCAACATCATCACCGGCGCCACCCAGGTGCCCGGTCAGTTGACGCTGGCCATCACCCAACCGACGCCAGGCGCGACGGTCGGGAGCCCCTTCCGCGTCGTCGGGCGGACGGCCGCCGGCGCGCGGGTCGAGGTGAACGTCTCCTGGTTCCTGGGTATCCCCGTGGGAAACGTGGCCACGACCGCGAACACCAATGGCCGCTTCGCCGTCAACGTCCCGGTCAACATCGTCGCGGCCAACACCTCCTACCTGGTAACGGTCACAGCCACGCATCCGCAGCTCGGCCAGGAGCAGGCTCAGTTCAACGTGATCGTCAGCCCCGAAGCGAGCCGCTGACGGCTTCGGGCGCGCATCGCTGACACGCGGGGGAGAGGGTTCACCTCTCCCCCGCGTTCTCTCCCGCGCGTCCTCTCTCACGTCGTCCGGGTCACGAGGTTCACGAGACGACCGGGGACCACCACGGCATCGGCGACCTCCCGGCCGGAGAGCGCCGCCCGCACGCGCTCCCGTCCCCGTGCCGCGGCGATAAGCTGATCCTGTTCCGCCCCACGCGGAAAGGCCATCCGGTCACGTACCCGTCCGTCGACCTGGATGACGATGATGACCTCCTCTTCCTCGCCCGGGCCCGCCCCGCCTGATGGCCAGGCGGCGCGGTGGACGCTGCCCTCACACCCCAGCATGGTCCAGGCTTCTTCCGCCAGGAACGGCGCCACCGGCGCGATCACCGTGGCCAGCCTGCCCAGCGCGTCACGCCACTCCGGCGTCCCCGCCCAGCGGGGCTCGAGCGACTCCAGGTCGTTCAGCAGCGTCATCAGCTCGGCCACGAGGACGTTGAAGCGGAAGCCCTCGATCAACGCGGCGGCCAGGTCAGCAGCCCCGCCCACCCGGTTCACGGGGGTTTCCCCCGCGGTGGAAGACCGCGGCACTGCCTCGACGGCGCGGGGCGCCCCCTCGACGGCCCGTGCCGCGAGGGCATAGAGGCGGCGGATGAAGCGGGCCGCCCCGGTCATGACGCGGGGATCCCAGGTCACATCCTGATCGAAAGGTCCCAGGAACATCACGGCCACGCGCAGCGCATCGGCCCCGAACCGTTCGATCACCTCGTCCGGCGTCACGACGTTTCCGCGGGATTTGCTCATCCGGGTCCCGTCGGCCGGGGAGAGCATGCTGCCCTGATTGCGCAGATGCGTGAACGGCTCGCCGAATGGGATCAGGTCCGCGTCGCGGAGGACTTTGGTGAAGAATCGCGCGTACAGCAGGTGCATGACGGCCTGCTCCGCGCCCCCGATGTACCAATCCACCGGCAGCCAGTAGCCGGCGGCCTCCGGGCTCCATGGGCCCCCGTCGTGGTGCGGGTCGGCGAAGCGCAGAAAGTACCAGTTGGAGTCTGCGAAGCCGTCCAGGGTGTCCGTTTCGCGGGCGGCGGGGCCGCCGCAGCGGGGACAGGTGGTCCGCACGAACTCCGGCATCGCTGCCAGCGGCGAGCGTCCATCTCCGGCCGGTTCGTAGCGTGCGACGGCCGGCAGGCGGACCGGCAGCTGGTCCTCCGGCACCGGCACGATCCCGCACCGCTCGCAGTGAACGATGGGGATGGGCGCGCCCCAGAACCGCTGGCGGCTGATCAGCCAGTCGCGCATCCGGTACCGTACCACAGGTCCTCCGGCCCCCCGCCGGGCCAGATCCGCGAGGACCGCATCCGCCTCCTCCGGCGGGCGTCCGGTGCTCATCGGCAGGCCCAGCGCATGGGCGAAAGCGCGGTCGCGCTCGTCGGCGGTCGGCACGCCCATCACGGCTCCGCTCCCGTAGTGCGCCAGCACATAGTCCGCAACATAGACCGGCATGAGGTCGCCGGTCTGAGGATGGGCTGCAAAGACGCCCGTGAACACACCCCTGGGCACCTCGACGGAGGCGGCGGATCCGGCGGGGGCGGCCATGCGCTGGACGTCCGTCCGCCGCAGCGCGGCCATGACGAAGCGCTCGACGTCCGCCCGCCTCGCCGGCGCGGTCAGGGCCAGCGCGCCGGGGTGCTCCGGCGCCAGCGCGATGAACGTCGCCGCGGGCAGCGTCTCGGGCCGGGTCGTGAAGACCGTGATCGCCTCTCCACTCCAGGCCACGGGAAATCGGATCTCGGCGCCGGAGGCCTTCCCGATCCAGTTCCGCTGCATCGCTTTGACCCGCTCG
>DASUAK010000197.1:0-9814 GCA_035763845.1 bacterium
GGCCCGGCTGGCGCATCATGCCGAGGCCGCCGGGGAGCGGGACGCCGTCCTCGAGTACGCGCAGGCCGCGGCGGTTCGTGCGGCGGCACTCGGCGCCCACCGCGAGGCGGCGGCCCAGTACGCGCGGGCGCTGAGGTTCGCCGAGGGTCTCCCGCCCGCAGCGCTGGCGGCGCTCCTCGAACGCCGGGCATACCAGCTGTTCCTCGCGGCGGAGTTCGACGAGGCCATCGCGACCCACGAGCAGTCGCTCGCCCATCATCGGATGGTTGGTGGACCGCTGGCGATCGGCGCCTCGCTGCGCGCCTTCTCGCGCATCCTGTGGTGTGTCGGCCGGATCCGCGATGCGGAGCACAATGCGCAGGAGGCGGTGGCGCTCCTGGAGCAGCTCCCGCCGGGGCCGGAGCTGGCGATGGCCTACAGCGGGATGTCCTCGATCTACCTGAACGACGAGAACGCCGCGGCCACGCACGCCTGGGCGGCGCGGGCGCTGCCGTTGGCGGAGCGGCTCAACGTGGTGGAAGCGACGGTCCAGACGTTGAACAACGTCGGCACGATCAACCTCCTGCAGGGGACCCCGGGCGGACGGGAGCAGCTCGAACAGAGCCTGGAGCTGGCCAGGGAGGCCGGCCTGGAGGAGCACGTCGGCCGCGCCTTCATCCACCTGGCCTGGACGGCATCCCGGACGCACCGCTTCGACATGATGGACCGCGTGGCGGAAGGCCTCGAGTACGCGGGCGAGCGGGACCTCTACCTCTGGCGGCTCTGGCTGAATGCGTATCGCAGCCGCATGGACCTCGATCGCGGACAGTGGACGGAAGCGCTGGCCCCAGCCGCGTTCGTGGCAGGCGCACGCGGGGCCTCTCTTTCACGCGTCCCGGCACTCTGCGTCCAGGCGCTCGTGGCCGGACGGCGAGGCGCCGCCGGAGCCTGGCCCCTGCTCGATGAGGCGCTCGCCCTTGCGGAACCCACGCATCAGTTGCAGCACATCGCCCCGGTTGCCGCGGCTCGGGCGGAGCTCGCCTGGCTCGTGGGCGACGTCGCGACGATCGACCCGGCGACGCGGGAAGCCTTTTCGCTGGCGCTGCGGGCGCGCGACCCCTGGACACTCGGCGAGCTGGCCTACTGGCGCTGGCGCGCCGGCCTTCTGGCCGACCCGCCTCCGGAGGCGGTCGCGCCGTACGCCCGCATGATCGAAGGAGACTGGCAGAGCGCGGAACGGCTGTGGAGCGAGATCGGGTGCCCGTACGAGACCGCGTTCGCGCTGGCCGACAGCGGCGACGAAGAAGCGCTCCGCCGCGGGCTGGCCATCGCCGACCGGCTCGGGGCGCGCCCCCTGGCCGCGATGGTCTCGAGGAAGCTCCGAGAGATGGGGGTACGTGGCATCCCGCGCGGTCCGCGTCCCGCGACGCGGGCCCACCCGGCCGGCCTCACCTCACGCGAGCTGGAGCTCGTCCCCCTGCTGGTCCAGGGGCTGAGCAACGCCGAGATCGCGCAGCGCAGCTATCTCGCCGTGAAGACCGTGGACAACCACGTCTCCTCGATCCTGTCCAAGCTGGGTGCACGCCGGCGGGTGGACGTGGCGCGGGAGGCGGTCCGGCTGGGACTGGTGCCGGACGCAGCCGGAACGGCGAAGGCCGAGTAGACCGGCGGCTCGGTGCCGCAGGTACTCAGTGGCGGAAGTGCCGGAGTCCGGTGAGGACCATCGCCATGTCATGCTCCGCCGCAGCGGCGAGGACCTCCTCGTCGCGCACGGAGCCGCCGGGCTGGATCACGGCGGTGATGCCGGCGCGGGCCGCGGCCTCGATGCCGTCGCGGAACGGGAAGAAAGCGTCGGACGCCATGACCGAGCCCTTGGCCCGATCCCCCGCCCCCTTGACCGCGATCTCCACCGATCCCACCCGGTTGGGCTGACCGCCGCCGATCCCCACCGTCGCCCCGTCCTTTGCAAGGACGATCGCGTTGGACTTCACCCACTTCGCGACCTTCCAGGCGAATCTCAAGTCGACCATCTCCGATGGGGTGGGATGCCGCGGCGTGGCGACCGTCAGGGCGCTCTCGTCCAGATCGGCCGCGTCGCGCTCCTGTACGAGCACGCCCCCCAGGACGCTCTTGATCTCCGGTCCCGACCACGCCGGCGGATGTTCCGCTTCCAGCAGGCGCAGGCTCGTCTTCTTCTTGAAGACGGCGAGTGCGCCGGAGGTGAAGCCCGGCGCGATCACGGCCTCGGTGAAGACCTGGGCGATCGCCGAGGCGGTCGCTTCGTCCACCGGACGGTTCAGGGCGACGACGCCGCCGAACGCCGACACGGGATCGCAGGCCAGCGCGGCCTGGTACGCCGCGGTGAGGTCGGATGCCGTGGCCGCGCCGCAGGGGGTGGCGTGCTTGATGATCACGGCCGCGGGCGCCGGGAACTCGCCGGCGAGTCCCCAGGCGGCGTCGAGGTCCACGAGGTTGTTGAAGGAGAGCTGCTTGCCCTGCAGGCGGCGGGCGTCCGGCAGCCCCGGAGGCGCGCCGGGCAGGCGGTAGAACGCCGCGGCCTGATGGGGATTCTCTCCGTAGCGCGTCTCCTGGGCCTTGTGCAGCGGCAGCACCAGATGCTCCGGAAACGTCTGCTGCCCGGCGGCATGGAAGTACCGCGCGATCGCGGCGTCGTACGCCGCCGTCCGCGCGAAGGCCTCAGCGGCCAGATGGCGCCGCGTCTCGGGGGACAGTCCTCCCTGCTCCCGCAGCTCCGCGGCCACGGCCTCGTACTGCGCGGGATCGCAGACCACGGCGACGCGGGCCCAGTTCTTGGCGGCCGCGCGGATCAGCGAGACGCCGCCGATGTCGATGAGTTCGATCGCCTCATCCATCGGCGCCTGCATCCCCCGGGACTCAAATGGATAGAGATTGACCACCACGAGATCGATGGGGACGACCCCCATGCTGGCCAACTGTGCGCGATGACTCTCGTCATCGCGCGACATGATCGCGGCGAAGACCGCCGGGTGCAGCGTCTTGACACGGCCGTCCAGGATGGCAGGGTAGCCGGTGAGGGACTCGATCGTGGTCACCGGGACCGCCGCCTCGCGCAGCGCCTGGGCCGTCCCGCCCGTGCTGATGATCTCCGCCCCGGCCGCCACCAGCAGCTTCGCGAGCTCAGTGATCCCGGTCTTGTCCCACGCACTGAGCAGCGCGCGCCGGACGGTGATTCGTCCCGGGGCGGAGGGAATCACTCGACGACCGGCGCCGGCTCCCGCGCCGCGGTGATGAAGACCCGGCGACCGACCACGCGCAGCCGGCCCTCCGCGAAGAGGCGCACGGCCTCCGGGTAGAGGCGGTGCTCCTCCTTGGCGATGCGCGAGGCCAGGGTCTCGACGGTGTCGTCGTCCCGCACCGGCACGATCGCCTGGACGATGATCGGCCCGCCGTCGGGGGCTTCGTTGGCGAAGTGGATGGTGCAGCCGGAGAACTTCACCCCGCTGTCCAGGACCGTCTTGTGCACACGCTCGCCGTACATGCCCAGGCCCCCGAACGAGGGCAGCAGCGCGGGATGGATGTTCATGATGCGGGCGGGGAACTGCCCGATGAACGCCGGGCCGAGGATGCGCATGAAGCCGGCCAGGCACACCAGGTCGACCTCGTAGGAGTGCAGGATCTCGACGAGCTTGGCGTCAAAGGTGTCGCGGTCCGGGAAGGCGCGGTGGTGCATCGCGACCGCCGGGATGCCGGCGCGGCGGGCCCGGTCCAGCGCCTTGGCCTTCGGATTGTTGGAGACGACCACCACGACCTTGCCGTCGATCTCCCCGCGCGCACAGGCATCGATGATCGCCTGCAGGTTGGAGCCGCCGCCCGACGCCAGCACACCGATCCGGATCATGCGATCTCGACGCCCCTCTCTCCGGATGCGATCTCGCCGATCACCCACGCCTCGGCCCCGTTCGCGCGGCAGATGTCCACGGACAGGCGCCCGCGCTCTCGGGGGGTCACCGCGATGACGCCCACGCCCATGTTGAAGGTGGCCAGCATCTCGGCGCGGTCGATCCCGCCCGCCCCGGCCAGCGCCGTGAACACCCGCGGCGCCGCCCACGAACGGCCGTCCACCACCGCGCGGCAGCCCTGCGGCAGGATGCGCACGAGATTCCCGGCGACGCCCCCGCCGGTGATATGCGCCGCCCCGCGCAGCCACTGGGTCCTGGCCAGGGCGAGCAACGGGCGGCGGTATGAGCGGTGCGGCGCGAGCAGCACGTCGCGCAGCGGCGCGTCCAGCCCGTCGAGGACGGTGTCGAGCGACCAGCCGGCGCGGGCCATGATCTCCCGCACGAGCGCGAAGCCGTTCGTGTGCAATCCCGTCGCCGCCATGCCGATCAGGATGTTCCCCGCCTTGATCTTCGAGCCATCCGCCAGCTCGTCGCGCTCGACGACGCCGACGACGCAGGCGGCCACGTCGAGCCCCTGGGCGGTGTAAACGCCGGGCAGCTGCGCGGTCTCCCCGCCGATGAGCGGCACGCTCTCCTCGCGGCAGGAGGCGGTCATCCCCTCGATGAGCGCGGCCAGCTCGTGCGGCTCGAGGGAGGCCGAGGCGACGTAGTCCAGCGCGAACAGCGGCGTGGCGCCCAGGACCGCCACGTCGTTTACCCCGTGGGTGACGACGTCCCGTCCGGCTACGTCGAGGCGGCCCGCCTCCCGCAGGAGCAGGGCCTTGGTGCCCACGCCGTCGATGGTGGAGACGAGCACGGGATCGCGATAGCTGCGCAGATGGTACAGGCCGCCGAACTGGCCGAGGTCGCCGATCACCTGCGGCGTGAAGGTGCCGCGGATGCGCTGCCGGGCGGCGTCCAGCCCCTCGGCGATGGCGCTCCGGTCCACGCCCGCTTCCTTATATGTGAGGCGCTCGCTAGCCACGGCGGGCTCCTTCGAGCGGGGCGCCCTCGAGGGCGTGGCGGCCGGCCAGCGCCGCCTCCGGGAGGCGGGTCGGATAGGCGCCGTCGAGACAGGCCATGCACAGGCGCTCGCGCGCCAGCTGCAGCGCCTCGACGAGCCCGTGCTGGCTGAGGTATCCCAGGGAGTCGGCCCCGATCATCACGCGGATCTCCTCTACGGACTTCGACGCCGCCACCAGCTCTCCCCGGCTGCTCGTGTCGATCCCGTAGAAACAGGGGTAGCGGATCGGCGGCGAAGAGATGCGCGCGTGCACCTCGGTCGCACCGGCGGCGCGCAGCATGCGCACGATCTTCCCGCTGGTCGTGCCCCGCACGATGGAATCGTCGACCAGCACGACGCGGCGGCCCTCCAGCACCTCCCGCAGCGGGTTCAGCTTGAGGCGCACGCCGAGATCGCGGGCGGCCTGGTCCGGCTGGATGAAGGTGCGGCCGATGTAGCGGTTCTTGATCAGGCCCACCTCGAACGGGATGCCGGAGGCGTCCGCGAAGCCCATCGCCGCCGAGGTGCCGGAGTCCGGCACCGCGAGCACGACATCCGCGCGGGCGGGATGCTCGCGGGCGAGGATCTGCCCCATCCGCCGCCGGGTGAGGTGCACGTTCCGGCCGGCGAGGATGGTGTCGGGCCGGGCGAAGTAGATGTGCTCGAAGACGCAGTGCGCCTCCCGCCGCGGGGAGAGCAGGGTCTGCGCGCGCATCCCCTGCGCGTCGAGGACGACGAGCTCGCCCGGCGCAACGTCGCGGACGTAGGCCGTCCCGGTATGGTCGAAGGCGCATGATTCGGACGCGAGGATCCACGTTCCATCGGCGCTGCCGAGCGCCAGCGGACGGATCCCGTGGGCGTCCCGGAACCCCCAGACCTTCCCGCCGAGGAGCATCGCGATCGTGTAGGCGCCGTCGATCCGTTCCATCGCGTAGGCCACGGCGTCCTCAATCGTGCCGGCCGGCGCGCGGGCGATCAGCTGTGCGATGACCTCGCTGTCGGTCGTGGACTCGAAGGTCACGCCCTGGGCCTCGAGCTCGGCGCGGAGCACCGGCGCGTTGATGAGGTTGCCGTTGTGGGCCAGGGCGAGCGGCCCCCACGGCGAGGCCACGCGCAGAGGCTGGGCGTTCTCGATGCGCACGCTGCCCATCGTCGAGTAGCGGACGTGACCGATGGCGAGGTGGCCGGGCAGCAAGGCGATGCGGTCGCCGTCGAAGACCTGAGCCACCAGGCCCATGTCCTTGTGCAGCCATGTCCGCGTCCCGTCGCTGCTGGCAATACCTGCACTCTCTTGCCCACGGTGTTGCAGGGCGTACAGCGCAAGATGCGCGACGGGCGCGGCAGGTCCGGCCGAGGTGAACACACCCACCACGCCGCACTCCTCGTGCAGCACGTCATCCAGATGCGCGTCGTTCAGATCCGCCTCGCCCGGCCTGCGGCTCACGCGAACACCCCCGCCAGCACGTCGTAGGCCGTACGCAGGTCGTCCAGATCGCAGTCGATGTCCCAGCGCCGCTCGGTCCCCGCGGATGCGACCGCGGCGCGCAGGCGTTCCCCGCCGGTCCGGCCGAGGACGGTCACGGGGACGCCGGCGCCGCCGGCCAGCGCGAACAGCGCCGGCGCGTCGTCCTCGCCCACGCTCACCACGAACCGCGAGGACGCTTCGCCGAAGAGCACGGCGTCGCGCCGCCCGCCCGCGGGCAGCACGATCTCCGCGCCCACCCCTCCGGCAATCGCCGACTCGGCCACGGCGACCGCCACGCCCCCGTCCGAGCAGTCGTGGGCGGAGCGGGTCAGGCCCGCCCGGACGGCGTCGCGGACGACCGCCAGCACGCGCTGGTGCACCGCGAAGTCGACGTCGCGGGGCCGGCCGCGGTCCATCCCGTGCACCGCCCGCAGGTAGGTGGAGGCACCGAGCTCGGACGCGGGATCGCCCACGAGCACGATCAGGTCGCCCGCTCCGCGGAAGGCCATCCCCGGGGCGCGGCGGACGTCCTCCACCAGGCCGACCATCGCCACGACCGGCGTGGGCGGGATGGGCCCGTCGGGCGACTCGTTGTAGAACGAGACGTTGCCGCCCACGACCGGGATGCGCAGCGCGCGGCAGGCGTCGGCGATCCCGACGACGGCCTGGCGGAACGTCCAGAAGACCTCGGGATCTTCCGGATTGCCGAAGTTCAGGCCGTCGGTGACCCCGAGGGGCTCGGCGCCCACGCAGGCGAGGTCGGCGGCGCACTCGGCCACGGCGAGCCGCGCGCCGCGGTACGGGTCGAGCGCGCACAGCGTTCCGCTGCCGTCCACCGCCAGGGCCAGGCCCTTGGGGGCGAGCTCCGTCACCCGCAGCACGGCCGCATCCCCCGCCCCGGGCGCCACGACGGTGCGCACCTGCACGGAGTGGTCGTACTGCTCGTAGATCGAGCGCTTCCCGGCGATGTCGGGCCAGCCCAGCAGCGCCGGCAGCGCGGTCTGGGGATCCGCCTCCGGCGGGAGCGGCTCCAGCTTCCAGCGGTCCCACAGCTGCTGCGGCTCGCTCGCCGCGGGGCGGTAGGCGGGCGCGTCGGCCAGCGTGTACGGCGGCAGCGCGGCGGCCACGCGGCCCTGATGCGTCACGCGCAGCTCGGGGCTGTTCGTCACATGGCCGATGATCGCGGCGCACAGGCCCCACTTCTCGTAGACGGCGGCCACCCGGCCGGCCGCCTCCGGCCGGACGACGAGCAGCATCCGCTCCTGCGATTCGCTGCGCAGGATCTCGTCGGCGCGCATGCCGGCCTCGCGGAGGGGCACCCGGTCGAGGTCCACCTGCATGCCCACGCCACCGCGCGCGGCCATCTCGCTCGCCGCGCAGGTGAGCCCGGCCGCGCCCATGTCCTGCAGCGCCACCACCCCGCCCCCCCGCAACGCCACGAGCGTAGATTCGATGAGCAGCTTCCCGGTGAAGGGGTCGCCGATCTGGACGGAGGAGCGGTCCTCCCGCTCCGAGCGCTCGTCCAGCTCCTCCGAGGCGAAGGCCGCTCCGCCGATCCCGTCGCGGCCGGTGCGGGCGCCGGCGTACATCACGAGGTTTCCCTCCCCGCCCGCCCGCGAGCGGGCCAGCTCCTCGTGGCGCAGCAGGCCCAGACAGACGACGTTGACGAGCGGGTTGCCGCGGTAGCGCGGATCGACGAGCAGCTCCCCCCCTACCGTTGGCACGCCGACACAGTTGCCGTAGCCGGCGATCCCGGCGACGACGCCCGTGGCGATGCGCCGGGTGCGCGGATCGTCGAGGGAGCCGAAGCGCAGGGAGTCGAGGAGGGCGATCGGCCGCGCCCCCATCGAGAGCACGTCGCGGATGATGCCGCCGACGCCGGTCGCGGCGCCGTTGTAGGGGTCGACCGCGCTGGGATGATTGTGGCTCTCCACCTTGAAGGCCACGGCCCAGCCGCCGCCGATGTCCATCACCCCGGCGTTCTCGCCGGGCCCCTGCAGCAGCGCGGCGCCCTCCGCGGGGAGGGCCCGCAGCGTGAGGCGGCTGTGCTTGTAGCCGCAGTGCTCGGACCACATCACCCCGAACAGCCGCAGCTCGAGCAGATTCGGATCGCGGCCGAGGCGGCGGCGGATCTCCTCGTACTCCCCGAGCGTGAGCCCGACGGCGCGCGGATCGAGGACCGGAAGGGTGGTGCTCATCCCACCGCCACCGGATGGCGCGAGGCCACGAAGGCGATCAGGGACTCGAAGATGCCGCGGCCGTCCTCCGAGCCGAGGATGGCTTCGGAGGCCCGCTCGGGATGCGGCATCAGGCCGAGCACGTTGCCCCGCGGGCTGCACACGCCGGCGATGTTGTTGAGCGAGCCGTTCGGGTTGGCCTCGGGGAGCACGCGGCCGTCGGCGTCGCAGTACCGGAAGACCACCTGCTCGCTGTCCTGGATCGTGGAGAGCAGCGCCGGCGGGGCGTAGAAGCTGCCCTCGCCGTGGGCGATCGGGAGGCGCAGCACCTGCCCTTCCCGCAGTCCGCGGGTGAACGGGGTGCGGGTGGACTCCACGCGGATGTGCACCGGACGGCACCGGAACTGCAGCGACCGGTTGCGGAGCATCGCCCCCGGAAGCAGTCCCGTCTCGAGCAGCACCTGGAAGCCGTTGCAGATCCCGAGCACCGGCCCGCCCGAGGTGGCGAAGGCGCGCACCGCCGCCATGACCGGCGAGGTGCCCGCGACCGCCCCGGCGCGCAGATAGTCGCCGTACGCGAAGCCGCCGGGGAGGATCACCGCGTCGAGACCGTCCAGGCTCGTTTCCGCGTGCCAGACCTCGACCGCATCCTGGCCGAGGACATCCCCCAGGACGTGCAGGCAGTCGCGGTCGCAGTTGCTGCCGGGGAAAACGATGACGCCCGCGCGCATCAGTGATGCACAGCGGCCCGAGCGTTCTTCTCGGGCCGCTCCCTCTTCTTCTGTGGCGGAGCGGACGTCGATGGCGGGTTGAACCCCTCGAATCTCCACTGCTCGATCAGAGGGTTGGCCAGGAATCGCTCACACATCTGGTGGACCTCCTCCGGCCTGACCCCGTCGGGCACCGCGATCTCCACGTACCGCCCGACGCGCACCTCGCCGGCCTGCTCGTACCCGAGGGCGTGCAGTCCCTGCCGGACCGCCTGCCCCGCGGCGTCGAGGATCCCGGGCTTGAGCGTGATGATGATGCGGACCGTCGCCATGTCGCCTCCTCAGGCAGTCGGGAGTGTGCTCCCTGTCAGCCGACGATACGTCTCCAGATAGCGCCCGCGGGTGGATGCGACCACGTCCGGCGGCAGCGCGGGCGCCGGCGGCTCGTGGTCCCAGCCGATGCGGTTGAGGTAGTCGCGCACGTACTGCTTGTCGAACGCCTGCAGCTCCCCGGGATACAACGCCCCGTCCCAGTAGCGGGAGGAATCGGGGGTCAGGAT
>DASUAK010000198.1:0-4261 GCA_035763845.1 bacterium
GCCGTCCGGGTCGTTCTTCTTCGCCTGGCTGGCCGATGAGGTCAACTCGATGATGTCCTACATCGACCTCAACTGGGACTTCAGCCAGTTCGACCGGGACAACGCGAACCGCTTCCAGGCCACCGCGTACGTCCGGGCCGCGAACAACATCGCGGGGCAGATCGAGGCCGCGGGAAAGCTGTCGGCGGCCGCCAACGAGCTCAAGAAGGCCGACGACGAGATCGGCAGGGCGAAGGCCAGCCTGGCCGCCCACGACTATGCAGCGACCTTCGATCACGCGAAGGCCGCGTTCGGCTGGGCGCTCCAGGCGGCGGTCAAGGCCGGCGTGACCGTGCAGCGCAGCGAGGCGGGGTGGTTCGTCCTGCCGCCGCGGCGGGAGTTCAAGGGGCCGGTCAAGCGCGACTACGCCTTCGTCGACCGGTACACGGCGACATCCCAGCGCGCGAAGCCGTAGATCACGCACGGTTCCGGCGCCGATGAGGGGGGATCGTACGGGTCCCCCCTCATCGTGTGCGCGCAGGGCACAGGGTGGGTCTCCGCCTCCGGAGAATCTCACAGGACATGAGCGCGCGCATCCTCGACGGCAAGGCCCTCGCGGCACACGTGGAGCAGCAAGTGGCGCATGACGCGGCTGCCCTGACGAAGCGCTACGGCACCTCGCCCGCGCTGGCGGCCGTGCTCGTCGGCGACGACCCCGCGTCGGCGATCTACGTCCGGCTCAAGGCCGAGGCGTGCGCCCGCGCCGGGCTGCGTTCGGAGACGTTCCATCTGCCGGCCTCCACGAGCGAAGCCGAGCTGCTTGCCCTGATCGACGACCTCAGCGCGCGGGCGGACATCCACGGCATCCTGCCCCAGCAGCCGATGCCCGCCCAGATCAATCCGCGCACGGTCTTCGAGCATCTGGACGGGCGCAAGGACGTGGACGGCCTGGGCCCCGACAACATGGCGGCGCTGTTCATCGGACGGCCCCGCCTGGTCCCCTGCACGCCGCAGGGGGTGATGGCGCTGCTCGCGTCGGGGGGCATCGAGCCGGCGGGCCGGGAGGCGGTCGTGGTCGGCCGCAGCGTAATCGTCGGCCGCCCCGTGGCGGCGCTGCTGCTGAACGCGCATGCCACCGTGACCTGGTGCCACACGAAGACGGCGGACCTCGCCGCCCACACCCGGCGCGCCGACATCCTGGTCGTGGCCGCCGGCCGGGCCGGGATGATCACCGGCGAGATGGTGAAGCCGGGCGCCGCGGTCATCGACGTGGGCATCAACCGTGCCGGCAAGAAGCTGGTCGGTGACGTGGAGTTCGCGTCGGCCTCCGAGGTCGCGGGCTGGATCACCCCAGTGCCGGGGGGCGTCGGCCCGATGACCATCGCCATGCTGCTGCGCAACACCGTGCTCGCCGCCGAGCAGCAGCTGCGCGCCCTGCACACGGTCTAGTCCGCCGTGTCGCTGTCCGGGGCCCTCGCCTACATCGACGGTCTGCTGGAGCGCACCCGCCCGGCCGTGGCCGGCGACGAGCGCGTCAAGCTGCGCCGGGTCCGCGCGCTGCTCGCACGATTGGGCGATCCCCACCGCGCGCTGCCCACGGTGCTCGTGGCCGGAACGAAGGGGAAGGGCTCCACCGCCGCGATGATGGCCTCGGTCCTCCAGGCTGCGGGCTACCGGGTGGGGTTGTACACGAAGCCGCACCTCGTGGAGTACCGGGAGCGCTTCCGGGTGGACGGGGAGATGATCCCCCCGGAGGCGCTGGCCGAGGCGGTGGCCGTCGTCGCCCCGCACGCCGAGGCCATGGCCGCCGATCCCGACGGGGTGCCCACCTACTTCGAGGTCTCCGTGGCGATCGCGTTCTGGCATTTCGCCCGTGCGCGCATCCACCTCGCCGTCGTCGAGGTCGGCCTGGGCGGCCGGCTCGACGCCACGAACGTGGCCGATCCCCTCGTCGCGGTGCTCACCCCGGTGAGCTTCGACCATATGGAAGTGCTCGGCACCACGCTCGGGGCGATCGCACGCGAGAAGGCCGGCATCGTGCGCCCGCAGGGCGCCGTGGTCAGCGCGCCGCAGGCCCCGGAGGCGCTGGCGGAGATCATCGACGTCTGCACGGCGCTGGGGGCGCGCCTCGTGCTGGTGGACGAGCAGATGCGCATCCGGCCGGTCAGCTCCACACTGTACGATCAGACCTTCACGCTGGAGGGGCCGTGGGGCCCGTACGGTCTGCTGCGCCTCCCGCTGGTCGGCGCGCACCAGCTGACGAACGCGGCCACCGCGGCCGCGGCGCTGGAGGTACTCGGCGAGCGCGGCTTCCCCGTCTCGAAGGAGGCGGTGCGGGACGGGCTGGCCGCCCTGCGCTGGCCGGCGCGGGTCGAGGTCGTCCACGAGCGGCCGTATGTCGTGGTGGACGTCGCCCACAACCCCGCCTCGATCGCGGCGCTGCGCCAGACCATCGAGGCGATCTTCCCCGGCCGCCGCCTCATCCTGGTCTTCGGGATGGTGGCCACGCACGACCACCGCGCCGGCACCAGCCTCATCGCCCCCCTCGCGGAGGTCGTCATCGCGACGACCCCGCACCACGCCAAGCCGCTGCCCGCCGCGGTGCTCGCGGAGGAGGCGGCGCGCTACGCCCCGCGCGTCGAGGTCTGCGAGGACCCCCGGGCCGCCGTCGACCGCGCGCTCGCGCTGGCGGGGCCCGAGGACGTGGTGGTCGTGACGGGATCGTTCTTCCTGGTCGGGGAGGTCCGCGAGGCCATGTACAGGAACGGCCGCGCGCCGACACGAACCGAGGTATGACCCGGAGACCATCATGTGGCTCGATGTGATCCTCGAGGACATCCTCACCTCGCGTCCGGCGGACGGCTACGTGGTGAACGATGCGAAGAGCCCGTCGGGGCCGATCCACGTCGGTTCACTGCGCGGGGTGGTGCTGCACGACTGCGTGGCGCGGGGGCTCACCGAGCGGGGCCGGCCCGCGTCGTTCCTCTACGGCTTCGACGATTATGACCCCATGGACGCACGTCCGCCGGACGCCTCAGCTGAGTTCGAAGAGCATCTGGGGAAGCCGCTGTCCGAAATCCCAGCGCCCGGCGGGCGTGCGGGCAGCTATGCACGGTACTACGGTCTGGCGTTCGCCGATGTCTTCAGGAAGGTGGGGGCCTCGCCCGAGATCTACTGGACGAGCGAGCTGTACAAGGCCGGCCGCTTCAACGAGGCGATCCGGATGGCCCTCGACCGGGCCGCGGAGCTCATCCAGATCGACCGCGAGATCAGCGGCAGCCGGAAGGCCGAGCGCCATCCGGTGCAGCCGCTCTGCGAGGCGTGCGGGCGCATCGGCACCACGGTGGTCACCGGGTGGGACGGCGCGCGGGTCGCCTACGAGTGCCGGCCCGACAAAGTGGCCTGGGCCCGTGGCTGCGGGCACACCGGAGCGCGGTCCCCGTTCGACGGCGGCAGCAAGCTGCAGTACAAGGCGGAGTGGGCCGCCAAGTGGTGGATCCTGCGCGTCTCGGTGGAAGGGGCCGGGAAGGACCACATGACCAAGGGCGGCAGCCACGACGTGGCCGCGGCGATGGGCGAGCGCGTTTTCAACTACCGGACGCCGTATCCGATCCCCTACGAATGGTTCCTGGTGGGCGGGCGCAAGATGAGCACGAGCAAGGGCGTGGGGGTCGCGGCGGGCGAGCTGGTGAAGATCCTGCGGCCCGAGCTGGCGCGGTTCCTGATGGTGCGGCCGCACTACCGCCAGCAGATCAACTTCGACCCGTCGGGGGAGACGGTGCCCACGCTGTACGACGAATACGACCGGTCCGCCGCAGCGTACTTCGGGGAGGCCGAGGCCAAGACGCCGGCCGAAGCCGACCTGCTGCGCGACCACGCGCGCACCTTCCATTTCTCCTCGATCGGCGGGGAGCCGGCGCGCGCCTGGCGGATGCGCTTCGCCAAGGTAGCCTACCTCATGCAGATGCCGACGGTAGATATCGAGGCCGCGGCAGCGGCCGAGATGGGCCGTTCGCTCACGCCGGCCGACCGCGCAGAGCTCCGGACCAGAATCGAAGACGCCCGTCGCTGGCTCGCGACCTATGCTCCCGAGCATTACCGCTTCCAGGTGCAGGCGCACCTGCCGCCCGTCAGCCTCACTCCGGCGCAGCGGGACTTCCTGACCCGTCTCGCCGGCGTCGTGGCCGAGCGGGACGGCTGGACCGGGGAGGCGCTGCACGAGCGCATCCACGCCCTGAAGACCGAGATGGGCCTGCCGTCCAAGGACGCGTTTGCCGCCATC
>DASUAK010000199.1:0-2736 GCA_035763845.1 bacterium
GGACCGGTGTCCACGTAGTAGCGCGCCACCCGGGCGCCCCGGGCCATCAGGAACTCGCTCAGCTGCGCCAGCCGCTGCTCCATCACCAGGTGGTAGTCCGTGCCCCAGGCGTAGGCGGAGATGCGGCCGCGCAGACGGCCGTCCTCGGGAGCTTCTGGATCCCAGCGGTAGGCCATGGCCACGACCACCGCCGACCGCGCGCCGGGGACGACCTCGGCCGGACGTGCCGCCCTCGGCGCGTGTTCGGCCACATACCCCATCGCGCCGTGCATGCCGGCTTCCACCCAGGATCCCAGACGTGCTTCCTCTTCCGGGAAGGCGTCGGCCGCGGTGATACCCACGAGATCGAAGCCTATCTCGCGGGCATACGCCTTGACTCCCTCAGCCGCCTCTGTGCTCACTGCCTTCTATTGTAGGTGAGGGCGGGGCAGAGGCGAACTGGACGAAAGAAATCCCCTTCATCCGCAATAGCATCCCCCCTGGGATGCGTCTATTCAGGCAGTAGTCCATGGAGGCGGTAATGGCGGAGGCGGCGGTGCAGGAGGCGCAGTTCGAGGCGGTCGTGCGACCTCACCTGGATTACCTCTACGCTATGGCCGTCCGTCTCTGCGGCAGCCGCTCCGCGGCAGAGGATCTCGTGCAGGACGCGCTGCTCCGGGCGTTCCGGGGGTTCTCCCGGCTGCGCAACCGCGAGCGGCCGAAGCTGTGGCTGACCCGCGTGCTCACGAGCAGCTTCCACGACCGCCTCCGGCGTGAGCGGCGGTCCGGCGCGGAAGTGGAGATCGACGAGGAGTTCGATCTGTTCGACAAGATCACGGAGGAAGACCCGTTTCCCTACTCCGACCGGGTCCATCTCGATTTCCTGCAGCTGTTCGACGACGAGAAGCTGCTCGAGGTGTTGCAGCGCCTGCACCCTTCCCATCGTGTGGCCCTGATCCTGGCATACGTGTACGGTTTTGCCTCGCGCGAGATCGGGGCGATCACCGGCCGGCCCCTCGGCACGGTCCTGGCCTGGCTGCATCGAGGACGCAAGCAGCTCGAGCGCGAGTTGTGGGAGTACGCGGAGGCACGCCATCTGTTGACGTCACAGCCGGAGGAGCAGACGTGATCAGCTGCAAGGAGGCGGTGGCCCGGTTGTGGACGTATCTGGACCGCGCCCTGGGCGCCTCGCAGGAGCGTGAGCTGGAGGAGCACCTCGGGCTGTGCCGGCACTGCTGCGGCGAGCTGGAGTTCGCCCGGCAGGTCCGGGAGCGGCTCCGCGCCTCCGGTGCCGCCGCGGCGCTCACGCCCGAAGCTCAGGAACGCCTGGACGGGTTCCTCAAGCGGCTGGCGGTGGGCGAGAAGGAGGGGCGCTGATGCACACCCACGTCCATCCCGTCGCCCCGCAGACCGACGACCTCCTCGGCCAGGACGCCATCACCGAGTCCGTCAAGGACGCCTACCGCGCGGTCATCGGCGCCACCACCTCTGTGGCCTCCCGGTTGTACGATCCCGCCCAGCTGGCCCAGCTCCCGCCGAGGGCGATCGAGCAGGCCCTCGGCGTGGGGAATCCCGTCCGGGGCGCGCTGCTGCGCGCGGGCGAGGTGGTCATCGACCTGGGCTGCGGCGGCGGCATCGACACCATCCTCGCCGCCCGCGCTGTTGGGCCCGGAGGCACGGCGATCGGGCTGGACCTGCTGCCCGAGATGCTTGACGTAGCCGCACGCAACGCGGCCGCGGCGGGGGTGACCAACGTGCGCTGGCTGCGGGGCGGGATGGAGAGCATCCCGCTCCCGGACGCCAGCGTCGACGTCGTGGTCAGCAACGGCGTGGTCAACCTATCGCCGCGCAAGTCCCGGGTGTTCGCGGAGATGTACCGCATCCTCCGGCCGGGCGGGCGGTTCTCTCTGGCCGACATCGTGCTGGACGACGATCTGCCGCCGGAGATCGCCACCGATCCCGCGGCCTGGGCGGGCTGAATCTCGGGGGCGCTGGCGGAGCGTGTCTTCGTCAATAAGCTGGTCAAGATCGGGTTCGCGGGCGTGGCCCGCGGCGAGGAGCTGCCCTACGGCGTGGACGAGTGCGAGCAGTATCCGATGTTCACGCCGGAGCTCATCGCACTGATGCGCCGGTTGATCCCGGCGGAGAAGCAGGCCACCGTCGCCCGCTCGGTGATCTTCACCGCGCGGAAGCCGGAATGACGGAGAGGTGCGGAGATGGCATGGGTGACCCTGCGGGGCGAGGCCGACGTCACCGGTGAGCTGCGCGCACGCTACGAGGCCGACCTCAACACGCTCGGGTTCGTGATGGAGGCCACCGCGGCCCTGTCTCCGAACCCCGCGCTGGCCGCGGCGGTGGAGGCATTCGAGGCCGCGGTGAAGCGCACCTCGCACCTCACTCCACGGGAGCGCCGTCTCATCCATCTGCTCGTGGCGCGGCGCATCCGCTCGATCTACTGCGTCCTGGTGTACGCCACCGCGCTGGAGCGCGATCTCGGCGGCCTGGACGGAGTGCGCGCGGTCCTGAGCGACTACGGCGCCGCACCGCAGCTGAGCGCCCGGGAGAAGGCCATCCTGGACTTCGCGGTCGAGGCCGCCGCCGGCCACCCCCGGCCCGAGCTCGTCGACCGCCTGCGGGCGGAAGGGCTCGACGACGCGGCGATCGTCGATGTCGCCGCCGTGGCCTGCCTGCGCCTGTTCGGGAGCCGCCTCTACGACGCCCTGGGCATCGAGACCGATGCCTTCTTCCTGGAGCAGC
>DASUAK010000200.1:0-8553 GCA_035763845.1 bacterium
GAGACCGCCCGCCACCGGACCGAGGCCTGTTCCGGCCAGCTGGAAGCCGAAGAAGCCGCTCATCAGCCTGCCGCGCTGGTCGGGCCGGACGAGCGCGAGGCCGCTGATCTCGCGGCCGGCCAGCCACAGGCTGCTCCCCACGCCGGCCAGCCACTGTCCGGCCAGCAGCCCCCAGAAGACCGGGCTGAAAAGCATGATGAGCGCCCCGCCGACGAAGCATGTGGAACCGAGGAGCAGGACCAGGCCGGGCGAGAGGCGGTCGACGAGGAGGCCGGACGGCAGCAGCGCCGTGACCCGGCCGGTGGCATACGCGGTGACGATCTGCGCGGCCAACCCCGGCGAGACGTCGAAGCGGCCGGCGATGGCGGGCACCGCGGGGAGGATGAGGCCCTGCCCGAAGCTGATCGCCAGCGTGGGGAGGTACAGTCCCGCCAGCTTGCGGCGGGTATCGTCGCGCCGACCGTCCGCCACCGGTAGACCGCCTGCTACGGTACGACCGTGATGTGGATCGCCGAGGGATCCGTCCGCTCGCCCAGGACCCGCAGCGCGGCGTCGGCCTGCGCCAGCGGAAACTCGTGCGTGCGGATGCGCTCGAGCGGATAGCGGGCTGAGCGGATGATGCGCAGCGCTTCCTCGACCGACTGGTAGTCGCGGCCGCGCACACCGCGCACCGTCAGTTCGTTGCGCACCACGAGGTCGCTGTTGAAGCCGGCCACGGGCTGGCGCTTGGCGGAGGCGAGGATGACGGTGCCGCCTTTGCGGGCCAGCCTCACCGCCGTCTCCACCGTCTCCGGGGCCCCGGGGGCAAGGTCCACGATGACGTCAGCCATCTCTCCGCCCGTGGCCTCCCGCACCGCGGCGACGACGTCGGTCTTCGCCGACTCGATCGGGATCGCGCCCAGCGTCTTCGCCGCGTCGAGCCGCGCACCGCCGGAGCGGCCCACGGCGAAGACTCGCGCCGCGCCGCCTTCCACGGCCGCAACGACACACCCTAGACCATGCGCGCCGGGCCCGATGATCACGGCCGTTCCGCCTCGCGGCAGATGCCCTTCCCTGAGCACCCAGCGGATGCCGTTGGAGACGGGAACGAAGAGCGTGGCCAGCCCGGGCGCGAGGTCGCGCGCCTCGTGCACGTATGCGTGCGGATGGAGGTAGAGCACCTCGCAGAAACCGCCCCACAGTCCCGGCGGCTCGGCGACCGGCGTTGCGCCGTAGCGGAGGAATCGCTCCGAGCGGGAGTCCGTCGCCTCGCACAGCGCCGGCCGGCCCGTGAAGCAGAACTCGCAGTGGCCGCAGGGAAGGAACTCCTCCACGGCCACACGGTCGCCGGGACCGACCTTCCAGCGCTCCGCCGCCTGCTCGCCCACCTCCAGGACGCGGCCCACGATCTCGTGGCCGAGGATGATGGGGCCGAGGTGCGCCCCGCGCCTGCGCGTGTAGAAGTCCCAGTCGGTGCCGCACAGCCCGCAGGCCTCGACCTCGAGCAGGCCGTCGTCGGGCCCGACTTCGGGGACGGGCAGCCGGCGCATCTCCGTCCGCAGAGGGGCCACGGCCACCGCGGCCGCGACGGTCCGGACTCCGGGCTTCCCCACGGCGGAGAGGGTCATCGCGCTAGACCTGGTCGATGTCGGGCTCGGGCAGCGAGATGAGGTCGCTCGTGTCGATCAGCGGGGCGAAGTCCATGTGCCGGGCGTCCAGCAGGGCTTCCAGTTCGCCGGCCGAGAGAAGGACGCTCTGTCCCGCGTTCATGTCGGTGACCAGCAGGCCGGTCTCTCCGTCCGTCTTCGCCTCGGTGACCGAGACCAGCGCAAACTCGTTTTGCAGTCGCGCCGCAGATCCTGCGGCGCTGGCTGTCTTCCTAAGGCTTGGGTCTCCCTTTGTGCGGAGGACCCGAATCGGCTTGTAACGCACGCGCGTCAGTCCTTCCAATTCCAGCGGGTCAAGGTAGGCCTCTGCCTTCCCGCCAGTCTTCTTGAGGCGCAGTCTCGGCCCGGTGGCCGTCTCGAAGCGGCTGACCTCCACGTGGCCCACGCGGGCGACCGGAGTGTCGACGGCGGCGGTGGTCGCTCTCACCTTGGAGCTCACGCTAGGGGATGAAGGAGAGGTTGTAGTGGGGCTCGTCCGCGTTCAGGAAGACCACGGTCTTCTTTGCGATCTTCCAGCTCCCCCCGGTGTTCCGCAGCCGGTAGTCGCAGCGGGCCGCGAACCAGCGGGGCGCGTTCAGCCCGGCCTGCCCCGGGCCGCCGGGGCGCATCTCGGCGATCAGCTGCGCGCAGCGCACCGCGGCCTCCCCGTTGCTCCCCGGCTCCACCTCGACGTTGGAAACGAAGCGGATGGTGCGGGAGGGCGGGTTCTGATCGAGCACCGGGGTTTGGGTCAGACGGTACACCCGCTCGTGCAGCCGCTGACGGTCGTCGTGGATGATCGAGACGGACCCGGCGGGGTCCCGGCCGGGATCGATCGGCAGCCAGTAGACGGCGTCGTCGGTGAACAGCGCCTCCCACTCGTCGAAGCGGCGCTCGTCGAGCAGCCGCGCTTCGGCGACCAGCAGGCGCTGGGCGTCCTCGAGGCTAAGCACCGCCGTTGCCCATCATCCGCCGCCACTGCCGGTAGAGCGAGCGCTGCGGCGCCTCGTCCGTCGTGTGCCCGACCCACTCCCCGTTTTCGCGCCGCTCCCGGTGCTGCCCGCGGTTGAGCAGGTTCCACTCGTGGCCGCGGGCGCGGACGCCCGTCTGCACCTCGGTGAACACCTCGATGTCGTCCGGCGCGCCGAAGCCGGCCGGGCCGTAGAAGCGCTCATGGCCCCTGAGGCGGCCCTGGTTGATCTTCTCCGGGACGCCGGCCAGGTTGTAGAAGTACAGCTGCACCTCGGTGCGGTCCACGGCCTTGGGCACGATCACCCGCAGGTGCGTGTCGAACAGGTAGAGGTTCGGGAAGACGAAGATGTTGCGCCGCGCGGAGATCTCGATCAGCTCCTCCTCCGGGTAGCGCGCCCGCATCGCCTGCTCGTAGTCCGGGTAGCGCGCCATCATCCGGGCCGTCCAGCTGGAGTTCGGGTTCATGCTGCCCGGCCGCTCCAGCAGGCCGTGGCCGCCCTCCAGCCCGCGCGCCGCGCCGGCCTGGCGGTACTGCTGGACCTCCTCGACCGAGCCCTCCTTGGCCAGCGCCAGCACGCGCTGCCAGGAGAGGTGCACGTAGTTCCCGTGGTAGCCGTCGTAGCCGTTCTCCGCCTGCAGCTTCCAGTTGCCGGGATACTCGTAGCGGTGCGGGGGCAGCAGCACCTCGAGGTCGCCCGACGGCGAGCGGCCGAACCACCAGTCGATGTACTTGCGCAGGGGCCCCAGGTGCTCGGTCAGCGGCGGGACGTCCTCGGCGAGGCTCGCGAACAGCAGCCCTCGATAGCTCGCCAGGCGCGGGGCCGCGACCAGCCCGTACTGACCGCGGTCGAAGTCGTCGGGATAGCCCGTGCTCTGGGCCATCCCGATGAGATCGCCGTTGTTGGCGTAGACCCAGTTGTGGTACCGGCAGCGAAAGAAGTTGGAGTGGCCGCGCTCCTGGCGGCAGACCACCGCGCCGCGGTGGCGGCAGCGGTTGAACAGCGCGTAGAGCTTGCCGTCCTCGTGGCGCGTGAGGATCAGCGGCTGGGCGCCGGCGAGCACCGTCTTATAGTCGCCGGGAGCCGGCAGCTCCGACTCGTGCCCCACGTACAGCCAGGAGCGCTCGAAGATGCGCTCCATCTCGGTGGAGAAGACCTCGGGGTCGGTGTAGACGCCGCCGCTGATCCGGAACTCCCGCGGGTCGTCCACCACGAGCCCGGCGAACCGCTCCACGCCCCGCTCCGTGATGGCCATCCGGCGTTCCGTCCCCCTACCGCACGACGTCGAACGCGAGCGACTTCAGCAGATCCGCCAGCGACGCGCCCGCGTCATACTCCGGAGCGTTCTCCAGCTGCTCCAGGTTGTTGAGACCCGACCACTTGTAGACGCGGTTGGTCGCGGAGATGATGCGCGCGGGCTTGCTGCCCGCGGCGGCGTGCTGGTGGATCGTCGCCGGCGGGACGTAGACGACGTCGCCGGGCTTCCACTCGAAGCGCTGCGGCGCGTCGGGCACGATCCAGCGCCAGCCCTTCTCGTCGGAGTCGACCTCGCAGTCCCAGTGCAGGTCGTAGCCCGACCCTTCGACCACGTAGAACGCCTCCTCGGCGAAGTGGCGGTGCCGGCCGGAGCGGCTGCCCGCGGGGATGACCTGCATGTAGATGTCGATCGTCTCGGCGCGCGTCTGGAGCTCCTCGTTCACCATGTGCTTGAGGAGGCCGTGCGGCGAGAGCTCCCAGGGCATCTCCTCGGGCCGGAGCAGCCGCCGGCGCTTGGCGTTCCGGGCCGGGCGCTCCGCGGCGTCCACGAGGAGCTTGCGGTAGAAGTCGGCCTGCAGACGGCCCCGCTGCCAGGCCTTGCTCTCTCCCCAGGGCATGATCAGGCTTCCTCCCGGGGAACGTACCCGGCGCCGTTCGGGCTCGGCTCCTTGGGCCGGGGGATCACCGTCTTCTGGAACAGCATGTTCATGAAGATGAACATCGGCTTGGTCTTGAGGACGAGCACGCGGGCGGGGCGGCCGGGGTCGGCGTTGTTGTGCTGGTGCACGGTGTGGTTGGGCACTACCGCGACGTCCCCCGCCTCCCACTCGTAGCGCACCCCGTCGTGGATCTCGAAGCCCTTGCCGTCGAGGATGTAGAAGACGGCCTCGTTCACGTGGAAGTGCATCTGCGAGCGGCCGCCCGGTGAGTACTCTTCGAGGTGCAGATGCAGCGTCTGGCCGAGCCCGGTCTCCGGGTGGATGTAATGCTTGGAGAACGCCTGGGGGCCGTCGATGAACTTCACCTGCTCCGCCCGCTGCACCCGGGGGATGGCGCGCAGCCGCTTCAATTCGTCCTTGAGGTTGTAGGCGCCCTGGACGGCGCGCAGGAAGACGCGGTCCTTGCGGTTCTCGAAGTGCTCTGCCACGGTCGCCTCCGGCCGGCGGAGTTGGGGACGGCGTGCGAGTTAAAGGTTAGTATAGCAAGGCCCGGCGCGGCGAGGGAATCCCCCGGCCGGCTGCGAACGTCTACCTCTACGATGACCGCCCTGCCGCGCACCGGGACACCCCCGTCCGCCCGGGTGGACGTCCTCGCCCGGATCCACTGGCCGGACGAGGACAACAAGATCCCCCGGGAGATCTTCACCGACCCCGATCTCTTCGGGGCCGAGATGGACGCCGTCTTCACCGGGCCCGTCTGGGTGCTCGTCGGCCACGAATCGGAGATCCCTTCCCCCGGCGACTACAAGACGGCCTCGGTGGGAACCGTCCCCGTCATCATGGTGCGCGGAGCAGGAGGGACGGTGGGGGTCCTCGTCAACGCCTGCGCCCACCGCGGCACGCGCCTGGTGGAAGGGCCGTCCGGCAACGTCCTGCGGGGCGGGTTCCGCTGCATCTACCACATGTGGACGTACGACACCGAGGGCCGCCTCATCGCGGTCTCGATGCCCGAGGACTTCCCCGCGGAGTTCCGCCGCGAGGACTACGGTCTGCCCCGCGCCCGCGTGGAGACCTGGCGCGGGGCCATCTTCGCCACCTTCGCGGAGGCGGCCCCGCCGCTGCGCCAGTATCTGGCGGAGATGACGGACGGCCTGGACCGGGTCCTGGGCGACGGGCGCCTCCGCTACCTCGGCTCCATCAAGGTCGTCTTCCGCGCCAACTGGAAGCTGTACGTCGAGAACATCTACGACGGCTACCATGTCACGGCGCTGCACACCGGCTTCCAGGTGGTCCGGCTGCGCTCCCACGGGGGCGAGCGATTGGTGCCCAACTACGAGCGCAACGGGCATCTGTGGGGCCGCTCCCGCTCCACGCCGGTCGGCCAGCTGCAGCCGGCGCTGCGCGACATGAGCCTGTTCGACACCCGGACCAAGCCGACCACCGACCACAACATGATGGTCGTCTTCCCCTCGGGGGTCGTGACCGACTACTTCGACACCATCCAGCTGCGCTACGTCGTGCCGCTGGAGGTGGACCGCACGCTGATCGAGTTCACCTTCTTCGGCCGCGAGGGGGACTCCGAGGAAACGCTGCGCCACCGCATCCGCCAGGGGCCCCAGGTTCTCGGCCCCGCGGGGGCGATCACGCTGGAGGACATCGCCGCGCTGAACCGCGTGCAGGCGAGCGCCGTCGCGCGCGGGGAGAACGTCGTGCTGAAGGGCACGCCCAAGCGCTTCCCGCCTTACCGCCACGTGGACGAGGCGCCGATCCGCCACCTCTACCAGGCCTACCGCCGTCTGATGGGGTTCGATGCTGCGCGACCGCGTTGACGCGGGCCTCCGCCGGGCGGAGGCCGTGGACCTGCTGACGCGCTACGTCCGCGTCGTGGACGACCCGCGCCGCATCGAGGAGTGGCCCGGGCTGTTCACCGCCGAGGGCTCGTACATCGTGATCACCCGCGAGAACCACGAGCGCGGGTTGCCCGTGGCTGTCGTCCGCGACGACACGAAGGACCGCATCCACGACCGCGTCACCGTCATCCGCCAGTTCTGGGGCGCCGGCGGTCGGGCCGAGGACCGCCACTACAACGACGCCTGGCCGCGGCACGTGGTGGGCCCGGTGTGGACGGAGCTCGCCGAGGACGGCACCTGCCGCCTGGGGGCGAACCTCGCGGTGTACCTGACCGCGCCGATGGACGGCAGCTCGCGCCTGCTCTGCGTCGGCCAATATCAGGACGTCATCGAGTTCACCGGGGATGGGCCGCGCTTCCGCTCGAAAACGGTCGTCCTGGACACGCCGGTCCTGCAGGACATCTTCGTCTATCCCCTCTAGAAGGACGGCGCACCGATGCTGCCCCTGACGCTGGCCTGCGGCTTCTACGACCGGACCGACGCGCTGCGCACCGGCGCGGTGCGGCCGGAGGGCATCGACCTCACCTACATCGCCATCCAGTCGCCGCCGGAGATCTTCTCGCGGATGCTGGCGAATGAAGCCTTCGACGCCTCCGAGATGTCCTGCGCCCACTCGCTGATCCACCGGGCCAAGGGCGACTTCCCGTTCGTGGCTATCCCGGTCTTCCCGTCGCGGATGTTCCGCCACGGCTACATCTTCATCAACACGAAGAGCGGCATCCGCACCCCGAAGGATCTGGAAGGCAGGCGGATCGGCGTTCCCGAGTACAGTCAGACGGCGGCAGTGTGGATCCGGGGCCTGCTGGCGCACGAGTACGGCGTGCGGCTCGAGACGATGCGCTGGGTCAGCGGCGGGGTGAACGCCGCGGGGCGTCCGGACATCCTGGTGAACTGGCCGGAGGGGATCGAGATCCAGAAGATCAAGGACCGGCCGCTCAACGAGCTGCTGGTGAAGGGGGAGATCGATGCCCTCATCGGCGCCCGGCGGCCCGACGCCTTCGGGAAGGACCCGGCCGTCGTCCGGCTCTTTCCGAACTACCGACAGCTGGAGCGCGAGTACTACAAGCGGACCGGGATCTTTCCCGTGATGCACACGGTGGTCATCCGGGAGGAGATCTACAGGCGCCACCCCTGGGTCGCGGAGAGCCTGTACAAGTCCTTCGTGGAGTCCAAGGCCCGCGCCCTGGCGGCGATGAAGTTCAGCAGCTCGCTGCTCTACACCATCCCGTGGCTGCACGCGGAGCTGGACGAGATGGCCGAAGTTTTCGGTCCCGACCCCTGGCCCTACGGGATGGACGCCAACCGGACCGTCCTGTCGGCGCTCGTGCAGTACCTGGCGGAGCAGCGCCTCATTGCCCGCCCCATCCCGCTCGAGCAGCTCTATGTCCCGCTGACACTGATCGGAGAGTAGCGGCGGGCGCGGCTATGGGACCACGAGGTCGGGAAGGCGCTGCTTGAGACGGATCATGAAGTAGGGCGCGCGCCGGGGGATTCCGGCCCTTCCCCATGTACTATCTCTCATGCCCGGCTACGGGCGCCGCTCCGATCAGACCCCGGCGTCTCTCGAGACGACGTCGTAGTGGCGGACCCGCCGGTCGAACCTGTCCAGGAGGCGGGCCGCCTCATCCGCGACGACCGCCTGCTCCAGGTCGGGTCCGGCGAACGCCCGGACGGCATCGAGCGAGCGCCACCAGGTGATCACCACAACCTCCACTCCATCGGGCAGAGACCGCTGCAGCAGGTCCGCGCCCGCGTATCCGTCCAGAGCCTGGAGCTCCGGCAGCACGCGGGTGCGGAGGTGTTCGGCGTAGCTCTGGACGCGGTCCGCGGTGGTGTGGGCCGACCAGAAGCGCGCGATCACGGGCCGCCGATCACCGTCGCCCACTGGCGGACGCGCCAGCGCGTGACGAGGCCGTTCAGGACGTAGGGATCGGAGCGGGCGAAGGCCTCAGCGGCTTCCTGGGATCGGAACACCAGCACGGCGCCGTCCATCGGATCGGCAAGGGCCCCGGCCAGCACCAGCTCTCCCCGCTCGTGCGACCGGCGGGCGAGGTCGAGGTGGGCCGCGCGGAACGGCTCCCGCCTGGTGGCGTGGTCCGCCACGACGTCGTAGAAGAGGATGTAGTGCATG
>DASUAK010000201.1:0-2634 GCA_035763845.1 bacterium
CCTGCATGTCAAACCCTGGTAAGGTTCTTCGCTTAGCATCGAATTAAACCACATGCTCCACCGCTTGTGCGGGCCCCCGTCAATTCCTTTGAGTTTCAACCTTGCGGCCGTACTCCCCAGGCGGCTCACTTAATGCGTTAGCTGCGGCACTGAGGGAGTAACCCCCCAACACCTAGTGAGCATCGTTTACAGCTGGGACTACCGGGGTATCTAATCCCGTTCGCTCCCCCAGCTTTCGCGTCTCAGCGTCAGGGATGGCCCAGGTGACCGCCTTCGCCACTGGCGTTCCTCCCGATATCTACGCATTTCACCGCTACACCGGGAATTCCATCACCCTCTGCCACCCTCAAGCCCACCAGTTTGGCGCGGCCTCTCACCGTTGAGCGGTGAGCTTTCACACGCCACTTAGCAGGCCGCCTACACGCGCTTTACGCCCAGTAAATCCGGACAACGCTTGCCCCCTACGTCTTACCGCGGCTGCTGGCACGTAGTTAGCCGGGGCTTCCTCTGGGGGTACCGTCACCCTTGCGGGCTTCTTCCCCCCTGACAGCGGTTTACGACCCGAAGGCCTTCATCCCGCACGCGGCGTCGCTGGGTCAGGCTTGCGCCCATTGCCCAAAATTCCCAACTGCTGCCTCCCGTAGGAGTCTGGGCCGTGTCTCAGTCCCAGTGTGGCTGACCACCCTCTCAGGCCAGCTACGCGTCTAAGCCTTGGTAGGCCGTTACCCCACCAACTAGCTGATACGCCGCGGGCTCATCCTGAAGCCCCTTGCGGGATTTCCGCACCAGGTGATGCCACCCGGTGAGGGTATCGGGTATTAGCCCCGGTTTCCCGAGGTTGTCCCCGTCTTCAGGGCAGATTGCCCACGTGTTACTCACCCGTTCGCCGGTAGAGCTGAACCACTCCTTGCGGAGCGGCCAACCCCCCCTCGACTTGCATGTTTGAGGCACGCCGCCAGCGTTCGTCCTGAGCCAGGATCAAACTCTCCGTCGGAATTCTCGTAGGAGTTTTCCGAGGAACCACATCCTCTAACGAAACAACACCCCGCCAGATCCACTTCGGATCCGCCGGGGAGGCATCGTCAGAGGGGTGTGTGCAAAACGGCTCCCTTACCACTATGCAGTTTTCAAGGTCCACAGTGGGCTGCGAGCCCACCGATCGCTTCCCTAGCGTATCAGCGAGGGCTGGGACTGTCAACCCCGAATGGCAGTGGCAGTCGAGCCCTCATCGATCACGGACTCGTAGTTTATCCCATGGACAACGGGGTGCTGTCAAGAGGGGTGCTGCTGATGATCGGCGCCGCGCTCAGCACGGCCGTGGCGCTGGCCGGCGTGCGCGCGCGGGCGCTCACAGCGGACGGAGCGGCGGCGGCGGTCTTAGTCGGCACGCTCGTCGTCGGCTTCGGAGGGCTCGGGGCCGGCGCGCTCCTCGCCACGTTCTTCGTCACGAGCAGCCTCCTCACGCGCTGGCGCGCCGAGCGGAAGCACCATCCCGAGCATCGCGGGGGACGGCGGGCCTCGCAGGTCCTGGCCAACGGCGCCGTCGCCGCCGCCGCATCGGTGTGGTGGGGACTGGCCCCCTCCCCCTCTGCTGCAGCCGCGCTCGCCGGAGCCCTCGCAGCGGCCACCGCGGATACCTGGGCCACAGAGATCGGCACGCTGAGCCCGGAGCTGCCACGCCTCATCACGACGGGACGGCCCGTGCCGAGCGGAACATCGGGCGCGGTGACGAGGCGGGGCACCGTCGCCGGCATCGCGGGCGCCGGCCTGATCACGGCCGGAGGCTACGCGTTCTTCGATGTACGGCCCAGCGTCCTGTGGCTGGCGGGGATGTTGGGGATGACCGTAGACAGCATCCTCGGGGCGACGGCAGAAGGCCGCCTCCGGTGGATGAACAACGATGCGGTCAACTTCCTGGCGACGCTGTTGGGAGCCGGCCTCTGCGCTGCCTTGGCTGTGAGCTTCTGATCGCCCGCTGGATAGCGGTAGGGCGCCGGGGTCACAACCACCCCGGCGCCCTCTGTCTTCTGTCCGATCCCCGTCAGCCCTGACGCGACTCCAGGGCGGCGTGGACGGCCCGCTTCGTGTAGACGCCTGCCAGGTGCCCGCGATACTGAGCGGAGGCGAAGAGGTCGGCGTTGACCTCGATGCCGTCCGCCGCGTGCTCCGAGGCCGCTGCGATGAGCTCATCCGTGAGCGGCTTTCCGGTGAGCAGCGATTCCACCGCCTTCGCGCGATACGGCGCGGGGCCGACGCCGGTGACGCCGATCCTGGCGCGCCGGCAGGCCCCCTTGGGATCGAGGGTGATGACCGCCGCGACGCCGACGACGGCGAATCCCGACGCCGGATGCGGGAATGAGAGATAGGCGCTCCCCGCCCCCACCGGCGGCACCGGAACCCGTACCTCGACGAGGATCTCCTCGGGATGGAGCGCGGTCCTGAACACCCCCGTGAAGAACTCCTCGGCCTGGATCGTCCTCCGGCCCCGGAGGCCCTCGGCCACGATCTCACTCTCGAGCGCCAGCAGCGTGGCGGGATAGTCCGCGGCCGGATCGCCGTGGGCCAGGCTGCCCCCGATCGTCCCGAAGTTGCGCACCTGCACATCCCCGATGGATCCGGCGGTGTCCGCCAGGA
>DASUAK010000202.1:0-15643 GCA_035763845.1 bacterium
ACGTCGGCTTCCCATGACTGCGGCGGTCCATCCCGCCACCGGCGTTCGCCCCTGGCGAGCCACAGCGCCCACTCGAGCAGGTCGCCGATGTGCCTGAGGATCTCCCCGGCGGAGCGGCACGTCTCACAGGCCCGCACCGTGCCGAAGCCCGCGGGCGCGTCGCGGATGACCTTGCCTCCGCGGTAAGCAAGCGTCGCGACGGTGTGGCGAAGGAGCTCACGGCTCCCCTCGATCATCGAGGCCATCGTCATCCTCCCGTGGGAAATTTGCCGTTACCTGCGGCGTCCGGTCAGGAGATAGGTCCGCATCTCCCCCTTCCCTTTGACCGGGATCGTCCCGCGCTCTTCGAGAGTGTAGTCGCCGCGGAGGCGCTGATAGGCGGCCTCCGTCACCTGGATCGTCCCGGCCAGGCCGTGGGACTCCATGCGGCTGGCGGTGTTGACCGTGTCTCCCCAGAGGTCATAGATGAACTTCCGCGTCCCGATCACGCCGGCCACCACCGGCCCGCTGTGCAAGCCGATGCGCATCTGCAGCGGTTCGCCGTTCGGGGCCCGCCGCCGCCGCAGCTCATCCTGCATCTCCAGCGCCATCTCCGCCGCCGCCCGGGCGTGGTCCGGCCGCGGCACGGGAACGCCCGCCGCGGCCATGTACGCATCACCCACCGTCTTGATCTTCTCCAGCCCATGACGTTCGGACAGGCGGTCGAACACGGAGAACAAGTCATTGAGCCAGGTGACCAATTGCTCGGGGGGCATGCCGGCCGAGAGGCGTGTGAAGTCGACGATGTCGGCGAACAGCACCGTCGCCTCCGCGAACCCGTCCGCGATCGCGGATGGCTGCCGCTTGAGACGGTCGGCGATCGGCCTCGGCAGGACGTTGAGGAGAAGGGCTTCGGATCGCCCCTGCTCTTCCTGGAGGAGGTGATGCTCGCGGCGCAGGGCCGCGTCCGCTTCTGCGCGCTTGAGGGCGAAGTAGCGCAGCATGGCGAACGCAACGAAGCTGATCGCGATGAGATTCATCACGAAGTTCACGATGATGAACCAGCCCGGGAGCGGAGGGCTGGCCGGCCGGAGCGCGACCTCGGCGAGGCCCATGCCGACGATGGCCGCGCCGTATGCGACAAGCCATGGGACGGCCCTCGCCGGTCCCTGGAACAGCAGCGCGCCGAGGGGCGCGAAGATGGACCAGAGCATCACCGCGCTGGCGTTGATGAATCCGCCGAGGGTCCATTGCAGACCCAGCGGCAGGATCAACCACATCAGCAGCTGGCTGCGTCTGAACAGTGGGATGTTCTTCGTCCGCGCAAAGTACGCCAGGCTCGCGGCCGAGACGACCTGATAGATGAAGGGGAACGCCGCTGCGCTCGGGACGCCAAGGTACCAGTACATGCCGACCCACCAGATGGATAAGACGCTGATGAGCATGGCGGTGCCGGCCAGGGCCACTGCCTGGAGCCGCTCCTCCGGGAGGTCCGTCGGCCGGGCCCAGCGCTCGAGGAAGCCGAGTCTGGGGGATCGTGGTGGGGGCGTCGTGTCGTCCACGGGTCTCAACCCGCGGGGGTTCAGCGCCTATGGGCTGCAGTCCTCTACGGGGCGCACCTCTCCTGAAGGTCACCCCGAACGGTGCGCTCAGTCCTGTGGCGGTACAACTGACGCCGGTCCACGGCCATCAGCCCGGTCGCGCCACCACGTAGACCAGCGCCGAACCTTCCACGGTGCAGATCTGCGGGCGCAGCAGCATGAGCGCGGTCCGCTCGTGGGGTGCGGTGAAGACCTGCAGCTCGGCGAGGGTGTGCAGGTCGAGGACCCTGCCCAGCTCGGTGCCCTTCGGGACGATCGTGCCCACGGCGTCGTCCCGCACCGCGGGAACGAAGATGCCGCCGACACGCGCGCGCAGGGCTTCCGTCGCGCCGACGTCCACCGACCGCTCCGGCGGTGCCGGCGGATGCTCGAGGGCGAGGGCCTCGAGGTGGTGGAGGGCCCGCGCCAATCCACCGGCGATCCGTTCCGCCCAGTACGTCTCCCGGCCGCAGCGGCCGCCGACCTCGACGTTCACGACCTTGATCCCCTTCGTACGGGCCCACGTCGTCAATCCGCCGGGCTTGTTGGGGGCGTTGGTGATGAAGGGCGCCCCGAAGTCGGCCGCGAGCTGCTCCGAGCCCTCGAACCGTTTGACGAAGGCGTTGACGCACCAGGTGCCGCCGCCGTGGAGGTCGATCACCGCGTCGCTGTCCGCGATGAGCGGCGCGAGCGCGGCGGCGAGCCGCTGGGTGTGCGAGCCGTTCGCGTCGCCCGGGAAGACACCGTCCAGGTCCAGCGCGTTGGGCGAGTCGATCCAGCTGTTGCGCCGCTCCACCTCGGCGGCGAGCGCGTTCGCGGTGAAGATGACCCGCAGGCGGCCGGTCAGAGCCTGCGCCGGATGGGCGCACAGCATCTTCATCGCCAGCGCCGACCACGGCCCTTCGTCGCCGTGCGTCCCCGCGATGAGGGTCACGCGCGGCCCGCCCGAGCCCGCCTCGCCGTACCGCAGGGGGATGTACTGGGCGGCGGCATGCCCGGTGATGCGGATCTCCTGCCAGCGCAGGGCGTTGTAGATCGTGCTCACGTCGGTTTCCTCCTCGCCCGCTACGCGGGATACCGGCTGTACCACTCCTGCCGGGCACGGAAGTCGTCCGGATAGAGCGTCACCTTCTCGGGGGCGAAGGCGAAGTCGGGCCCTTCCTCCGCGATCGTCCGGAGCAGCGGCGCGGCGTCGAACCGGAACCCGCTGAACCGCGCCGGCGGCTGTGCGGCGAGCCACACCCAGGCCGCCCCCAGCGCGACGGGATCGGCCCAGCTCGTCCTGACGCCGGCCGGCGTCCGGTCGAACTCGGCCCAGGTCAGGCGCGTCGGCTTGATCGCCGCCCCGGGGCCGATGGTGTTCACGGCGATGTTGTGCGCGCGCGCTTCCAGCGACAGCGCCTTGACGAATCCCTCGATCCCGTGCTTGACGGTGCAGTAGGCGATCTCCTCGGTGTACCCGCGGAGGCTCGAGCCGCTGGCGATGCCGATGAGGTGACCGCCGCCCTGGGCTTTCATGCGCGGCCAGGCCGCGTGCGCGTAGTTGAACATCCCCCCGAGGCCGACCGCCAGCTGGCGCGACCACTCCTCCGGCGTCGTCGCGTCGAAGGTGATCAGCGGCATGTAGATCGCGTTGTGCACGACGACGTCCAGCCGGTCCCAGCGGCGGACGGTCCGCTCCACGACGTCCCGGCAGGCGGCGAGGTCGGCGGCGTCCGAGCGGACGATGAGGTGCTCCCCGCCGTCGTCGGCGAGATCCCGCCCGCAGCGCGCCAGCTCGTCCTCGTTGAGGTCGGTGACGCAGACGCGGGCCCCCGCCCGGGCGAAGGCCCGCGCGATCCCCCAGCCCAGCCCCCGGGCGCCGCCGGTGACGAGGGCGACTGTACTTTCCGCCTGCAGCATGGTCTCCATCCTCCCCAGGGCGATGGAAGGGCATTCCGCGCCCCTCTATCGCGTCCCTGGTGCAGGGGCCGGGCGGGAGCGGACGCGAATTCTACACGCCACACTTCGGGGGAAGGGGGACCTTCGGCATGGACCGCATGAAGCGGCGGGAGTTCTTGAAGCGCGCCGGACTGGGTATGGGCGCGCTCGCAGCAGCGCAGGTGCTGCCGCGCTGGACGGCGGTACCGCACGTGTACGCACAGAGCACGGGCACCCTGACCTACGGCATGGCGGGCGGCTTCGACACCCTGGACGTGACGGCGACCACGTTCACCCGGGTGGGACGGATCGGGCTCCACATCGTCGACCCGCTGGTATGGGCGACGGGTCCCGGGCGGTACGCGCCCGGGCTCGCCACCTCTTGGACGGTGTCGCCGGACGCGGCGGTCTACACTTTCAAGCTGCGGGAGGGCGTGAAGTTCCACGACGGGACGGCGTTCGACGCGGAAGCCGTGAAGGTGACGTTCGACCGGATCGTGGACCCCAACACCCGGGCGCAGACGGCCTTCTCGTTCATCGGCCCCTACGACCGGACGGAGATCCTGGACCGCTACACCGTGCGCGTCCGCTTCAAGAGCGGCCACGCCTCGTTCCTGAACGGCGCCAGCTCGCCCTATCTCGGCATCATCTCGCCGGCCGCGGTCCGCACGTACGGGCCGGACTTCGGGCGCGTCGTCTTCGTGGGGACCGGGCCGTTCATGCTGCAGTCCTACCGGACGGACGCCGAGGTCCGCCTTATCCGCAACCCCAACTACGCCTGGGGCGCGCCGGGCTTCAACCATCAGGGCCGGGCCTATCTCGAGAGCATCGTCTACCGCATCGTCCCGGAGGAGGCCACGCGCGTGGCCACGCTGGAGACGGGCGAGGCGCTGTTCATCGAAGACGTCCCGGTGACCGACTACCAGCGGTTCAAGAGCTCGCGGGAGAAGGTGCTGCTCGAGATCCCGCAGGCCGGCTCGGGGCACTCCCTGATGATGAACCAGGGGCGCGCGCCGACGAACGACATCGCCGTCCGCCGGGCAATGATGCACGCGATCGACAAGGACGGTCTGGTCCGCACCGTCTGGAACAGCGTCTTCAAGGCCGGGTGCAGCCCGCTCACCCCGAGCATGTTCGGCTTCGACGCGGAGACCTGCCGCAAGGTGCCCTACAACCAGGACCAGGCCCGGCGCCTCCTGGATGAAGCCGGCTGGCGTCCCGGTTCCGACGGTATCCGGATGAAGGGGAACGAGCGGCTGCGCCTGGAGTTCTTCCTGCAGACCACCCCGCAGAAGAACATCGAGATGGCGTCGTTCATCCAGGCCAACGCCAAGCAGGTGGGGATCGAGGTCAACCTCAACGTCATCGCGCGCCCGGCCTACCTCGACGCCGTGCGGCAGGGGCGGCACAACCTGCAGTTCTGGTGGGACACGGGCACCGACCCCGGCCAGATGCTGCGCATCCTGTTCCACTCCCGCAACGCCGGGGGCGGGACGAACCGCAACAACTACCGCAGCGCGGACATGGACCGTCTCATCGAGCAGATCGACGCCACGGCCGATCCGGCGCGGCGCCGGGAGATCGTGGTCCGGGCCCAGCAGCGGGCGATCGACGACGCGGTGATGGTGTACCTGGCCGACCCGCCGTCCCTTTACGCGCACGACCGCTCGATCTCGGGCGTCTGGGTCGACTGGGGCGGGAACTACCCGTACTTCTTCAACACGCGGATCCAGCGCTGACCGCCGGCGAGGTCTGACGGGGAGCCGGCGGCGGAGTGCGGCCGGCTCCCCGGCGCCACACCCATGCTGCAGTTCATCCTGCGCCGCCTGCTGCTCGCCATCCCCACGATGGTGGCGGTGTCCGTCGTCGTCTTCCTCATGCTGCACCTCGTCCCCGGCGACCCGGCGATCATCTTCTTCGGCGACCAGCCGGTCACGCCGGAGCGGCTCGAACTGGTGCGGCGGCAGATGGGGCTGCACCGCCCCCTGGCCGTGCAGTACCTGGAGTACGTCAAGGGGGTCCCGCGGGGCGATCTTGGGCGGTCGATCCACAACCGCACGCCGGTGTTCGAAGAGCTGCGGTACCGGATTGGCTCGTCCGCCGTCCTGGCCGCGGCTGCCTTCGTCGTCGCGGTCGTGCTCGGATTGAGCCTGGGACTCCTCGCCGCGTTGCGGCGAGGGACGTGGGTAGACGCGGGCGCGATGCTGGTCGCCCTGGCCGGGGTTTCGATGCCGATCTTCTGGCTCGCCGCCCTGCTCATCTTCGTGTTCTCGCTGAAGCTCGGCTGGTTCCCCGCGACGGGCTTCGGCGGATGGAACCGCCTCGTGCTCCCCGCCGCGGCCCTGGGCTTCATCTCCTCGGCGACCCTGGCCCGGCTCGTCCGCTCCAGCGTCCTGGAGGTGCTGCTGCAGCCCTTTGTCACCACGGCCCGCTCGAAGGGGCTGCATGAAGCCGTCGTGGTGCGCCGCCACGTCCTGAAGAACGCCTTCATCGCCGTGGTCACCGTGATGGGGCTGCAGTTTGGGACGCTGCTGTCGGGGGCGGTGATCACCGAAACGGTCTTCGCCCGCCCCGGCGTCGGGAAGCTGCTCGTCGACGCGATCGCCACCAAGGACTTCCCCGTCGTGCAGGGGACGGTGCTGTTCATCGCCCTGGGCTATATCGTCATCAACCTGCTGGTCGACCTCTCCTATGCGTACCTCGATCCCCGCATCCGCTTCGACTGATGCTGCGCCGCCGGTCCGCCCGGCGGCGCGTTCGCCCTGGGCCGATGTCTTCCGGCGACTGCGGCGGTCCAGGAGCGCCCTCCTTGGGGGAACCATCCTGCTAATGCTCATCCTGGCCGCCGCCGCCGCGCCGCTGCTGACGCCGTATGAGCCCCTGGCGATGAACCCCGTGGACCGGCTGCAGCCCCCCACCGCGCGCCACTGGCTCGGCACGGACGTGCTGGGCCGGGACATGTTCACGCGGATCGTCTTCGGATCGCGCATCTCGCTGCAGACCGGGTTGATCTCCGTCACCATCGCCCTGCTCATCGGCGTGCCGATGGGGCTCGCCGCCGGCTTCTACGGCGGCCTCACCGACCGCACGCTGATGCGCGTGGTGGACCTGATGCTGACCTTCCCCGGCATCCTGCTGGCGCTGGTCGTCGTGGCCGTGCTCGGCCCGAACCTGCTGAACGCGATGCTCGCCGTGGGCATCTCCGCTTCGCCGAACTTCGCGCGGGTCGTGCGCGCCACCGTCCTCTCCTCCAGGGAGCAGACGTACGTGGAGGCGGCGCGCGCCGTGGGATGCACCAACGGCCGGATCATGCTCCGGCACATCCTGCCGAACACCGTGGCGCCGATCATCGTCCTCGGGACGCTCGGCGTGGCGGGCGCGATCATCGCCGGAGCCGCGTTGAGCTACCTGGGCCTGGGGACCCAGCCGCCCACCCCGGAGTGGGGAGCGCTGCTCTCCGAGGGCCGCAACTACCTGCGCGTGGCGTGGTGGATGACGACCTTTCCGGGGCTGGCGATCATGACCGCGGTGCTGTCCATCAACCTGGTCGGGGACGGCCTGCGGGACGCGCTGGATCCACGGCTCCAATCCTGAGGAGGCTGAGCATGGCATCGAAGCTGAGGATCGGCGTGCTGGGGGCGGGGAATTGGGCGATGGCCGCGCACATCCCGGGCTGGCGGCGGGATCCGCGCTGCGAGGTGGTGACGGTCTGCGACGTGGTCGGCGACCGGGCCGAGCAGGCCGCATCGCGGTTCGACATCGGCGACGCGCAGCACGACTGGCAGGCTGTGGTCGCGCGGCGGGACCTGGACGTCATCGACATCGTCACTCCCTCCGCCACCCACCAGCAGCTCGCCACGGCCGCGCTGTCCGAGGGCAAGCACGTCCTCTGCGAGAAGCCGGTGGCGTACGACTTCCGCGACACGGTGGCGGCCGCGGAGCTGGCCCAGCGGAAGGGGCTGCTCACCAAGCTCGGGTTCACCTTCCGCTACACGCCGGGGATGCAGTACGCGAAGGCGCTCATCGACGAGGGGTTCGTCGGGCAGCCCTTCTTCTTCAACGGCTGCGAGCAGAACTCGCAGTGGCTCGATCCGGCCACGCCCCTGCGGCAGGTGGATCACACCGCGGACCAGTCGGTCCTGCAGACTTCGTCGCTGGAGGGCTACGGCGCTCCGATCATCGACATCGGGATGTGGTGGATCGGCGCCCCCTACGCCGCCTGCGTCGGCGCGATGCGCAACTTCATCCCCGAGCGCGTGGTGCGGGCCACGGGCCGGATGATGCGGATGAACATCGACGACGGCGACATCCACCTGGTCGAGTACGCCAACGGGGCGCTGGGCTCCATCCAGACGTCCTTCGTGACGGTGGGCAACTACCCGGGGGTCGAGGCGCGGATCTACGGCAGCAAGGGCGCGATCATCTGCCGCGCCGTGGAGGAGTTCGGCGTCGCGGAGACGCTCCGCATCGCCACGCCGGATCAGGTGGAGTTCAAGCCCGTGGAGGTCCCCGCGCGGTTCTATCCCGCGGGCGGCTCGCCGCGCGAATCCTGGCGGTCGCTTTTCTACGCCAACCTGATCCGCGATTTCATCGACGAGATCCGGGACGGCGGGCGCAATCAGGGCAACTTCGCGGACGGGGCGCGCGTCCAGGAGGTCATCAACGCCGTCGAGCGCTCCCACCACGAGCGCCGCTGGGTGGACCTCCCGCTGCCGCGCTGATGGCCGTCCTGGACGACTTCTTCACCTGGTTCTTCCGGGCGCATCCGGTCAGCGCGACCTTCATCGGCGTGCATGAGCACGACCACCGGCTGCCCGACTGGTCGGAGCACGGCCGCGGCGACGCCCTCGCGTCCATCAACGATCTCGCCGCGCGGCTCGAACGGTCCGGGCCGGACCCGAAGACGGAAGGGGAGCGGCTCGACCGCGCGCTCGCGGCGTCCTCCCTCGAGGTGCTGCGGTGGGAGGCCGCCGCCCCGCAGTTCGCCGCGGGCAACCCGTCCGCTTACGCCGGGGAGGCCGTCTTCGGCGTCATCGCACTGCTGCTCCGGCCGTTCGCGCCCCTCCGCGTCCGCGTGGAGGCCGCGGTGGAGCGGATGCTGGCCGTCCCGGCGTTCCTCGCCCAGGCTAGGGCACACGTCCGCCGCGCGCCCCGGCCCTGGATCGAGCGCGCCCTGCGTGAGTGCGAGGGAGCGCTCGCCCTCTTCGAGCGCGGCGTCGAGATTTTCGCCCGAGACGAGGGCCTGGAGCACCCGGGATGGCGGCAGGCCGCCGGCGCCGCGGCCGGCGCGTTCCGGGAGTATCACGCGCACCTGTCCGCGGAGCTCCCGGAGGCTCCGGAGGGCGGATATGCGTGCGGTGGAGAGGCGCTCGAGCGTCTGATCCGCCGCGGGCACTGGCTGGAGATGGATGCGGCGGAGGTGCTGGCCCTCGGGCGGGAGCATCTTGCCTCCGCCGGCGCGCGGCTCGAGGCCGAGGCGAGGGGCGCAGGGGTCGGCGATTGGCGCGAGGGGCTGCGCCGCCTCTCCGATCACCATCCGGATGCGGCCCGATACTACGCCCGCTTCGCGGAGGTCTGGCAGGAAGCACGGGCCGCCGCGGAGGCGCACGGGCTCGTCACCTGGCCGGATTACCCGATCCGCTATGCCGGGCAGCCGCGCTGGGCGCGCGAGGCCGCGCCGTCGCTGTACTTCCTCTTCTATCGGGCTCCCGCCGCGTTCGACCGCCTGCCGGTCGTGGACTACCTCGTGCCTCCGGTCGAACCGGAGATGCCGGCCGAGGAGCAGGGGCGGCGGCTGCGGGCCACCAACGACAGTGTGATCAAGCTCAACCACGTCGTGCACCACGGCGGGCTGGGGCATCACGTCCAGAACTGGTACGCCTACCACCGGGCCGCCTCGCGCATCGGCCGGATCGCCGCGGTGGACTGCGCGAGCCGCATCGCGCTGTTCTGCGGAGGCACGATGGCCGAGGGTTGGGCCTGCTACGCCACCGACCTCATGGAGGCGATCGGCTGCCTGACCCCACTCGAGCGGCTGGCGCAGGCCCACACGCGCCTGCGGATGGCCTCGCGCGCGGTGGCGGACGTGCAGCTGCACACCGGGGCGTGGACCATCGAGGAGACCGCGGCGTTCTATCAGGACGCGGCCGCGATGCCGGCTGAGGCCGCCCGGGCCGAGGCGGTCAAGAACAGCATGTTTCCCGGCGCCGCGCTCATGTACCTGACCGGAAACGAGGCGATCCACCGGCTGCGCGGGGAGCTGCGGGGGCGGAAGGGCTTCACGCTGCGGACGTTCCACGACCGGCTGCTGTCCTACGGATCGGTGCCGGCGCCGCTGGTCGCCTCGGAGATGCTGGCCGCGGGCTAGTAGAGGCGGTCGCGGTCGAAGACGTTGCGCAGGGGTTCCCCCCGCAGATAGCGGCGCAGGTTCTCGCAGAGCAGCTCCGTCAGACGGGCGTTCTCGGACGCCACCGTACTGGCCGAGTGCGGGCTGAGCAGGACGTTCGGCATGCTCCAGAAGGGATGGTCGGCCGGCGGCGGCTCGGTCGCGAGGACGTCGAGCGCGGCTCCGGCGAGGCGGCCCCCGCGCAGGGCCTCGATGAGCGCCGGCTCGTCGACCACGGCGCCCCGCGCCACGTTGATCAGCACCGCTCCCGGTTTCATCGCCTCGAACTGGGCCCGTCCGAGGAGCCGTTCCGTCCCGGGAGTGTGGGGGATGGCGAGGACGACGTAGTCCGCAGCCGCCAGCAGCTCCCTCAGCGCGGATAGGGGAACGAGGCGGTCTGCGCCTTCCTCCGGCACGGAAACGCTGCGCTTCGTGGCGATCACCGTCATCCCCATCGCCCGGCAGATGCGCGCCACCTCGCGGCCGATGCTCCCATACCCGATGATCCCGACGGTGGCGCCCTGCACGTCCCGGCCGCAGTACCGGATCCAGCGGCCCGCGGCCTGCCCGCGGAGCATCCGGAATCCGTCCTTGGCGAACCAGAGGATGGCCATCGCCACGAAGTCGGCGAGGGGCCTGGCGTGGACGCCCCGCGCCGTGGTGAAGATGATCGGGCTGCCGATGAGCCCGGTGCGGACCAGCAGCTGGCCGATCCCCGTGCTGGTGGCCTGGATCCAGCGCACGTTCGGGATCAGGCTGCCCAGGGCCGTCAGGTTCGTGTAGTCGAAGTCGAACAGCACCTCGGCCCGCGCGAGGTAGTTCCGCCACCGTTCCTCATCGGCCGGGCTCCGCTGCAGCGGCGCCCCGACGTGGTCGCAGGGGTAGCGCGGCTTCGGTAGCAGCGCCGGGTCGTAGGTGACGCGCACGCCCTCGACGCGGCGGATCTCCTCGACGAAGGGTGGTTCCAGATAGGAAGTAATGACCAGTTCCACAGGTTTCAACGCGCAAAAGGTTTCAGCGCGGACGGGGCCGTAGTCCTCTATGCCACCCTGCATTCGGGAGTCTAGCCCTTGGAGAACACGGGAACGGCCAATACGCAGATGGATCACACTCCGCAGCCACAGATAAAGGGCACGAAGCGCGCCCCCCGGCGCCGCAGGCGCGCCGCGACGGCCGCGGTGCAGGCCCCCGCGCCCAACGACGAGCAGACGCCGCTTGCGGCGGCGGACGAGCAGATCCCGCCCGCACCGGAAGCCCGCCAGGACCTGACCGCGAACATCGAGGACCTCCTGGCGAGGTGGGAGCGGTCTGTGGCGGCCGGCGAAGCCGCGGCGGCGGAGCTCCGCGATGCCCTGGGCAGCGGGTCCGGGTCGGTCGCGACCTGGCAGGCCACGCTGGCGAGCGCCGAGGAGGCCCTCGGCAATCTGCAGGCGACGATCGCGAAAGGCCGCGATTCCCTCGTTGCCTGGCAGGCCACGATCGCCCGGGGCGAGTCCTCTGTCGAGAAGGCCGAAGGTCAGTTCACCCACGCGATGCAGGCGCTGGCCGGCGTCCAGGCCGACCTCCAGGCCCAGCACGAAGAGTTCGCCCAGGAGCTGAACCTCGGCCGCGAGGTGGTCGAGCGCTGGCAGGCGTCCTTCAACGCGGGCGGCGACTGGGTCGAGGAGTGGAAGCGTTCGACCGCGGCCTGGCAGCAGTCCCTCCGGGCGTGGAACGAGTCTTCGAGCCGGCTGCTCGGGCAGTGGACGAAGCTGTTTGAAACGCAGGCGGCGAAGCCGGTCAGGCGCGGCCCCCATCGGGCCGCGGGCATCGCGCTCCTGGTGGCGCTGCTCCTCATCGGCATCATCGCCGGGTACGGCGGCGCCCGGTGGCTCAGCGGTCTCCTCAGCCGGACCAGTATCCCCGTATCGGCCGTGGAGGTGCCGGCCGCACCGGCCTCGCCCGCGCCTGTACCGCAGGCCGGCCCCGGCCGGCCCGTGACCCCGGCCGCCGCCCCTGTTGTTGAGCCCCTCCCGCCGGCACCCGCTCCGCCCGCACCAGCGGCGCCCGCTCCCACCGCGCCGGCTTCGACCGTTCGGGCCGCGACCGTTGTGTACCGTGTGCAGGTAGGGGCGTTCCGTCAGCGGGAGAACGCGGACACCCTTGTCCGCCAGCTCGCCGCCGCGGGATTTCGGGGCGCGATCCGCCGAGAGGGCGCGCTCTTCAAGGTGCAGGTCGGCGGCTACAGCGACCGCGCGCAGGCCGAGGCCTCAGCCGCGAGGGTGCGCGGGCGCGGCTTTGCCGGAGCCTACGTGATCGAAGAGTCGCGGTAGCCTTCAATCGCAGGCCGGCGCGCTACCGCACGAGCGGTATCCACACCAGGACAAGCCACAGGTACCACCCCAGCAGTCCGGCCGCGATGGACCAGTGCGGCGCGACACCTACCGCCCGCGTGAGGAAGACGACCACTCCCACCGGAAACACGAGCTGCAGCGACAAGACGGCCAACGCATAGCCGAGCACCTGGGGCCATCCCGGGTCGAGCATGAGGAGTGCTCCCACGGCCTCAACGCCGAGGGGAAGCTGCGTCAGCCCCCACGCAGCCATGAAGAAGCCCGCGTCCGTCGGACCCCGGCCCATCTTCAGCGCGGCCGCGTAGATGAGCACTCCAACGGCCAGCCACCCCCCCACACCCAGGATTGCCACCAGGGCGGCCGCCTCCGCTGACGGCAGAAGGCCCGGTTGCACGTTGGCCAGCTTGTGGGTGATCCCGAGCAGCGCCCAGACCGCGGCAGGCGCGGCCCAGCCTGCCCGGCGCATCCGTGGGGTCATCGGCAGCCTCCTCCGGGTGAACGATGCCCGGATGGGATAAATGTAAGGCGCCATGCCCGAGAAACTCATGCCGGACGAGCACCCCACCCCGGCCTACGCGATTGCTCTGGCCGCGCTGCGCGCCGCCGGCGTCCCCCACCTCGTCGGGGGCGGCCTGGCCGTCCAGCACTACGGCCGGCGCCGGGCCACGAAGGACCTCGACGTCTTCATCCGGCCGCCCGACGCGGAGCGCGCCCTGCGGGCTCTGGCCGCGGCCGGCTTCACCGTCATGGACACCGACCAGGCCTGGCTGAAGAAGGCCGTGCGCCCCGAGGTGCTGATCGACCTCATCCTCGTCTCCATGGGCTCGATCCAGCTGACCGACCGGGAGATCGCGCGCGGGCTTCAGGTGGAGCTAGAAGGCGTGCCGATGCGCATCTTCAAGGCGGAGGACATGCTGCTGCGCAAGATCTACGTCATCCGCGACGAGGGGCCGGACTGGATGGACGCCTTCTCCATCCTCGAGAGCAAAGCCGGCCAGATCGACTGGACCCTGGTGGAGCGTCCCGAGCTCGACCCGCGCCCCCTGGCCGGCTTCCTGCTCGTGGCCGACGCCCGGGTTCCCGGGGTCATCCCCAGAGAGGTCCTGGCCCGGCACGTGAAGCGCGCCGAGCGCGCGTACGATCCGGGTCCCCAGCGGGTCCTGCCCGCGCAGGCGTCAGACGGCTGCGGGAGCTAGAGGGTGACGATCACGTAGGGTGTGCGCGTGACCGGCATCGCGACGTTGTAGACGGGGATGCCGGAGGGAGTGCGGGCGAAGGGCGAGCCCAGGTGGGCGTGGCCGTGGAAGACGGCGTCCACGCGGGCCGCGTCCAACACCTCGTGCAGCACGGCGCTGCCGAGAAACGGGTAGATCTCCAGCGGCTCGGACCCCAGCGTTTCCCGGATGGGCGCGTAGTGGAGCAGTGCGACGCGCACGTGGGAGGTGAGCCGTCCCAGCGCCCCCCGCAGCTTGTGCGCCTCGTGCACCGACTCGCCGACGAACTCCTTCAGGGCACGCTCGCCGAAGGCGCGCAGCGGATGCGGCGGGAATCCACCGCAGAATCCTTTCACCCCGGCGACGCCGAGCGTCCGGCCGTTGACCGGCAGGACCACCTCCGAGCCGTCGAGCACGTGCACCCCCGCCCGCTCCAGGCAGCCCACGATGTCCGGCGCCTGACCCGATTCGTGATCGTGGTTGCCGAGGACGGCCACGATGGGGATGCGCAGCCGGCGCAGCTCCTCGCACAGGGCGGCGACCTCCGAGGCGCGGCCCATCGCGGTGAGATCGCCCGCGAGGAGGAGGGCGTCCGCCTCATCGTTCAGGGCGTGCAGCTTCTCACCGATCGTCCTGCCGCTGCCTTCCGTACAATGCAGATCGCCGATGGCTGCGATGCGCATACGGGCCCCCCGATGAAGAATTACCCACCGCGCGCCGCCCCGCGAGCGTGCCGGGGGCCGCGCGGAGCGTACGGAGCGTGCGCGGAATCGAATCCGCGCCGGATACCGCGCCCGCGCCGGACGCGCTACGGTGAGGGCCGGAGGTGATCGCCCGTGCCCCCGCACTGCGATACGCTGGACGGCCCGGTCGTGAAGGCCGCGCGTGCGGCCCTCGACCGGGGGAACGTGAACCTCATCCTTGCCTACGTGCCCAAGCGCGCCGAGACCGAGCTGCGGCACGCCTTCGAACGCACCATGAAGGTGCGCATGCTGAGCCCCGAAGCCCGTGAAACGATCGACACCTGGTTCTTCGAGACGGCGGTGCGGCTGCACCGCGAAGGTGAAGGCGCCCCCTTCACCGGTCTCAAGCCCGCCGGGCTCGATCCGGGCCCGGCCATCCCGCGCGCCGAGAAGGCGCTCACAGCCGGCCGCCTCGAAGAGATCAGTCACTTCCTCTGTCATACCATCGAAGAGCAGCTGCAACATCGCTTCCACGAGGTCATGACCCGGAAGGACTACGACGAGAACGACGTCGAAGCCGCGCGCGGCTACGTCGAGGCGATGCTCGGCTTCCTCGTCTTCAGCCACTCGCTGTACACGGCGGCCTTTGCGTCACCCCACGAGCATGAGCACGCCGGCCACGCCGCGGGCGGGCATCAGCACTAGCGCGGGGGCGCCGCACCCCGAGCGGCACTTTGCCGGCGCCGCGGTCATCCGGGACATCGTGATCGGGATGGCGGACGGCCTCACCGTGCCCTTCGCCCTGATCGCCGGACTCTCCGGCGCCTTCAACTCGACCGAGATCGTGCTGGTCGCCGGCCTGGCCGAGATCGCCGCGGGGGGCATCGCCATGGGGCTCGGCGGCTACCTCGCCGCGAAGAGCGAAGCCGATCACTACGCCTCCGAGCGCCGGCGCGAGGAGGCCGAGATCACCGCCGTCCCCGAGGAGGAGGCGGCGGAGCTCGTCCGTGCCTTCGAGCGCTACGGCGTGACGGAGGGGGAGAGCCGGGGGGTGGTCGGCGCCCTGCGCCGCAGCCCGGCGGCGATGCTCGACTTCACGCTGCGGATGGAGCTGGGCCTCGCGCTGCCGGAGCGGAGCCGGCTCTTCACCAGCGGCCTGACGATCGGGCTGGCCTACGTGGCCGGCGGCTTCATCCCGCTGGCCCCCTACTTCTTCACGCGCCGCGCCGGCACGGCGCTGCTGTACTCGGTGCTGCTGACCGGGCTCGCGCTGTGGTTCTTCGGCGCCGTGAAGGGCCGCTTCACCGGCCTGGCTCCCCTGCGCAGCGCCCTCCAGACGCTGCTCATCGGGGGCATCGCCGCAGGCGCGGCGTTCGCCATCGCCAGCGCCCTGTGAAGCCCCGGGCCTAGAACTGGACCTTGACCGGCTCCCGGGAGGCGGCCTCCGCCTCGAAGTATTCCTTGGACCCGAAGCCCGCCATGCGGGCGATGAAGTTGGTGGGGAACGACTCCCGCATGTTGTCGTACTGCATCACGGTGTCGTTGTAGA
>DASUAK010000203.1:0-5889 GCA_035763845.1 bacterium
AGCATCGCCCTGCAGCCGGGCTACGCCCCAGCCTACAGCAACCTCGGCAACGCCTACCGTCAGAAGGGGATGCTCGAGGACGCCCTGGTCGCCTACGAGCGCGCGGTGGCGCTCGATCCCGATTACTGGGTCGGGCACCAGAATCTCGGCGCCCTGTACAAGCAGATGGGCAGGGTGGGGGAGGCGGTCGAGCACTTCAAGAAGGCCACGCGCCTCTCGATGCGGCGACCGGAGCGCGGCACCGGCGAGGCACCCCGCCGGGCGGGCTGCCTGCCGCGGGCCGCGGCGCTGATCGTGCTCGCGGGCGCGGCCGGCCTGTGGGCGCTGGCGGGGTAGTAAGGAAGATCCGACACGCCGTGCCGGAGGAGTGACGAATGGTGCGACTGCTGCCCCGCGAAGAGATCTTCTTCACGCTGTTCAACGACGCCGCGCAGAACATCCTCGCCGCCGCCGAGCGGCTCCAGGCGCTGCTGGACGACTTCCGGGACGTCGAGAAGCGGGCGGAGGAGATCAAGGTCCTCGAAGACAAGGGGGACGACATCACCCACGGGATCATCGATCGCCTGAACCGCACCTTCGTCGCTCCGCTCGACCGGGAGGACATCTTCGACCTGGCCAAGCAGCTCGACGACGTGATCGACTGGATCGAAGCCTCCGCCTCGCGCATCGCCGTGTACCGGGTCAGGCAGATCACGCCGGAGGCCCGCGAGCTGGCGCACATCATCACCCACGCCTGCCAGGCCATCGTCGAGGCCGTGGGCAATCTGCGGCGCCTGGACCGGGTCACCGGGCAGCTGCACGAGATCAACCGCCTGGAGAACCTGGCCGACCACGTCCAGCGGGACGCCATGGCGAAGCTCTTCGCCGAGGACGGCAACCCGATCGAAGTCATCAAGCTGAAGGAGATCTACGAGACGCTCGAAGAGGCCACGGACCAGTGCGAGCACGTCGCCCACGTGCTCGAGAGCATCCACGCGAAGAACATGTGAGCGAGTGGTGCCGGTGATCATCCCCGCGGGCCTCATCCCCGTCCTGCTCCTGATCCTGGCCGCCGAGTTCGTGAACGGCTGGACCGACGCGCCCAACGCCATCGCCACCGTGGTGAGCACGCGCGTGCTCGCCCCGGGCGTGGCCCTGGTCATGGCCACCGTCCTCAATGTCGTCGGCACGATGGCCGGGACGGCGGTGGCGGCCACGATCGGCCAGGGCATCGTCAACCCCGAGACCATCGACACCGTGACGATCGCCGCGGCGATGGTGGCGATCGTGACCTGGAGCACCCTGGCCTGGCTGCGGGGGCTGCCCACCAGCGAGAGCCACGCCCTGGTCGCGGCGCTGGCCGGGGCGGGCCTGGCGACGGCGGGGCTGCCGGTGCTGCAGTGGGACGGCTGGCGCAAGGTCCTGATCGGGCTGGGCTTCTCCACCGTTCTCGGGTTCGGTGGGGGCTTCGCCATCATGGTGGCCATCTCGTGGCTGTTCCGGCGCACGCCCCTGAGCCGCGCCCGCCGGATCTTCGGCCGGCTGCAGGCCTTCTCCGCGGCCTTCATGGCCTTCAGCCACGGCACGAACGACGGCCAGAAGTTCATCGGTGTCTTCACCCTCGCGCTGATGCTCGGCGGGGTGATCCCGGAGTTCCGCATCCCGCTGTGGGTGATCTTCCTCTGCGCGCTGACGATGGGCCTGGGCACCGCGGTCGGCGGCTGGCGCATCGTGCACACGATGGGCCTGCGCCTGACCAAGCTGGAGCCCTACCAGGGTTTCGCCGCGGAGACCGCGGCGGCGTCGGCGATCGAGCTGGCCACGCGCCTGGGGATCCCGCTCAGCACCACGCATACGATCAACACGGCGATCATGGGGGTCGGCGCCGTGCGGCGCGTCTCCGCCGTGCGCTGGGGGGTCGGGCTGGAGATCGTCACGGCCTGGGTCCTGACTTTCCCGGCCTGCGCGGCCATCGCCGCGGCGGCCACGTTCCTGCTGCGCTTGCTGTTCTAGCGTATAATGCCGGAGGGAATAGCCCGGGCCTCCGGTGACGTTCGTGGGCCTGCCGGGCAAATAGAGGGTGGAGGTCATCCGCATGGGCAAGGCCGTTCACGTCAACGAGAAAGAGTTCGACACGCAGGTCATCAAGAGCGAAGTGCCGGTGCTGGTCGACTTCTGGGCCGAGTGGTGCGGGCCGTGCCGGATGATCGCGCCCATCGTCGAGGACCTGGCCGCCGAGTACGAAGGCCGCCTGAAGGTCGTCAAGGTCGACGTGGACGAGAACAACCAGCTCGCCTACCGCTACGGGGTGATGAGCATCCCGACCCTGGGCCTCTTCAAGGGCGGCCAGCTGGTGGAGCGTCTGGTCGGCTACATGCCCAAGCAGGAGCTCAAGAAGCGCATTGACCCGGTCGTGGGTGCCAAAGTCAGCTGAGCGCGTGAGATGCGGCGCGAGGGCGCCGCGCGGAGACGGGATGGGCGGGGCCGGGGAGACCCGGTCCCGCCGCGTTTCAGCCCTGGGCGCTCAGCCAGCGCTCGGCGTCGATGGCCGCCTCGCAGCCGTAGCCCGCGGCCGTCACGGCCTGACGGTAGGTGTGGTCATGCACGTCGCCCGCCACGAAGACCCCGTCGACGTTCGTCATGGAGCGGCGCGCGCGCAGGATGTAGCCGTTCTCGTCCATCTGCAGCTGGCCGCGGAAGAGGTCGGTGTTGGGCTTGTGGCCGATCGCCACGAAGACGCCGTCCGCGGGCCGCGTGGTGACCTGCCCGGTGGCCAGGTCCTGCAGGGCGACCCCGCTGACCTTGCCGTCCCCCTGGATGTCGGCGACGACGCTGTTCCAGACGAAGCCGATCTTCGCGTGCTCCCGCGCCCGCTGCTGCATGATCTTGCTGGCCCGCAGCTGGTCCCGCCGGTGCACCACCGTCACCGACTTCGTGAGCTTGGCCAGGTAGAGGGCCTCCTCCATCGCCGTGTCCCCGCCGCCGACGACGATGACGTCGCGGTTGCGGAAGAAGAAGCCGTCGCAGGTGGCGCAGGTGCTCACCCCCCGGCCCATCAGGCGCTGCTCGCCCGGCAGGCCGAGCAGCTTGGCCTTGGCCCCCGTGGCCACGATCAGGGCGCGCGAGGTGAGGCGGTCGCCGGAGGACAGGGTGACGGTGAAGGGCCGGCCGGAGAGGGCCACCGCGGAGGCGTCCTCGGCCACGAACTCGGCGCCGACCCGCTCCGCCTGGGCGCGCATCGCCGCCATGAGGTCGGGCCCCAGCACGGGATCGGCGAAGCCGGGGAAGTTCTCCACCTCGGTGGTCAGCATGAGCTGGCCCCCGGCCTCCGCCCCGGCCACGACCAGCGGCTGCAGGCCGGCCCGGGTGGCGTAGATCGCCGCGGTGAGCCCCGCCGGCCCGGAGCCCAGGATGATGAGATTGCGCATCGTGCCCGTGTCCTCCGTCCCGAGAACGCCAGCCCGGAGCCATTGTATTCCTTCGCCGCGCCGCCCCGCCACCCCTACCAATACCATTGTCAAGGTTCTTGACAGTCCTCATGTCAATCAGTATCGTAGGGGTGCCGGAGGTGGTGGAGTGACGCAGCGCCGGGACGACCGTCCCGTCTACGTGATCAGCATCGCGGCGGACCTCGCCGGGCTCCACCCGCGCACGCTGCGCATCTACGAGGAGAAGGGCCTCGTGCAGCCGGCCCGCCGCAACAACACCCGGCTCTACTCGGACCGCGATCTCGAGCGCGTGCGCCTCATCCGCCACCTCACGCAGGAGCTCGGCCTGAACCTGGCCGGGGTCCGCGTCCTGCTCGACGTATATGAGCGCCTGGAGATCCACGGCTCGCGGAACTCCGTGAGCTGGGTGTTCGAGCGAACCATCAGAAGGAGGCGAGAGCGATGAGCATCATCCGCTGGGACCCCTTCGACGATCTCGCGTCGCTGCGGGAGTCGATGGACAAGCTGTTCGACGAGTTCTTCACGCGCCGGCCCGAGGCCGGCGGCCGGCGCATGCCGGTGGTCTGGCAGCCGGCGATCGAGGCCTACGAGACCGACGGCGACGTCGTGGTCCGGGCCGAGCTGCCCGGGATCGAGCCGGGGCAGGTCGAGATCACCGTGACCGAGGACACCCTGACGATCAAGGGCGAGGCGAAGAGCGAGGTGGAGGACAAGGCCCGCAACTACTACCGGCGCGAGCTGCGAGTTGGCGCCTTCGTGCGCTCGATCACCCTCCCCGCGGGCGTCCAGGGCGACCAGGCCAAAGCGTCCTACAAGAACGGCATCCTGGAGATCCGGCTGCCGAAGAGCGAGCGGTCCAAGCCGAAGACAGTGAAGGTCGAGATCGGCGGCTGAGCGCCGCGCAGAACGAGAGGAGTCAGCTGACATGCCCAAGGTAGTCGGCATCGATCTGGGCACGACCAACTCCGTCATCGCGGTGGTCATCGGCGGCGAGCCGCAGGTCATCCCCAACGCCGAGGGGAGCCGCCTGACGCCGTCGGTGGTGGCCTTCACGAAGACCGGCGAGCGCCTCGTCGGCCAGATGGCCAAGCGCCAGGCCATCCTGAACCCCGAGAACACCGTTTACTCGATCAAGCGGTTCATGGGCCGCCGCACGGCCGAGGTGGCGACCGAGCGGCGCATGGTGCCCTACCGGATCGAGGAAGGCTCCAACGGGATGGCCACTGTCCGGCTGCCCGCGACCGGCAAGAGCTACACGCCGGAAGAGATCTCCGCTATGGTCCTGCAGAAGCTGAAGGCGGACGCGGAGGCCTACCTCGGCGACAAAGTGGTCGAGGCCGTGATCACAGTGCCGGCCTACTTCAACGACGCCCAGCGCACCGCGACCAAGAACGCCGGCGAGATCGCCGGGTTGAAGGTCCTGCGCATCATCAACGAGCCCACCGCCTCGGCCCTGGCCTACGGCCTGGACAAGAAGGGCGCCGAGACCGTACTGGTCTTCGATCTGGGCGGCGGGACGTTCGACGTCACCGTCCTGGAGATCGGCGAAGGCGTTTTCGAGGTCAAGGCCACCAACGGCGACACCCACCTGGGCGGCGACGATTGGGACGAGCGCATCGTGAACTGGCTCGCCGACCAGTTCAAACGGGAGAATGGGATCGACCTGCGCGCGGACCGCCAGGCGCTGCAGCGGCTGCGCGAGGCCTCCGAGCGCGCCAAGGTCGAGCTCAGCACCGTGACCCAGACGACGATCAACCTGCCCTTCATCACCGCCGACGCCAGCGGGCCCAGGCACCTCGACTACGTCCTGACGCGGGCCAAGTTCGAGGAGATGACCGCGGACCTGGTCGAGCGCTGCATCGGGCCGTTCAAGCAGGCCCTGGCCGACGCGAAAATGACCGAGAAGGATCTCGATCAGGTGATCCTGGTCGGGGGCGCGACGCGCATGCCGATGATCCAGGAGTTGGTGCGCCGCCTGACCGGCCGGGAGCCGAACAAGGAGGTGCACCCGGACGAGGTCGTGGCCGTCGGGGCCGCGATCCAGGCCGGCGTGCTGGCCGGGACGGTGCGCGAGGTCGTTCTCCTGGACGTCACCCCGCTGTCACTGGGGGTGGAGACTATCGGTGGGGTGATGACGCCCCTCATCCAGCGCAACACGACGATCCCGACGCGCAAGAGCGAGGTCTTCAGCACCGCCGCGGACGGCCAGACGCAGGTGGAGATCCACGTCCTGCAGGGCGAGCGGCAGATGGCCCGCGACAACCGGACCCTGGGGCGCTTCATCCTGGACGGGATCCCGTCCGCCCCGCGCGGCGTGCCGAAGATCGAGGTCACCTTCGACATCGACGCCAACGGCATCCTCGACGCGAAGGCGCGGGACACGGCGACCGGGCGGGAGCAGTCCATCAAGATCACCGGCTCCTCCACCCTCGGCAAGGACGAGGTGGACAAGATGGTCAAG
>DASUAK010000204.1:0-2441 GCA_035763845.1 bacterium
GAGCTTCGACATCAACTACCGGGCGCGTCTGTGGCCCCCCCAGGAGGCGCGGCAGACCCTCGCTCCCCTCCTCCAGGAGGTGGCGATCCTGCTCTGCACGCTCGAGGACGCCCGCATGCTCCTGGAGGGTGAGCCGGACGCCGCCGGCGCCGCCCTCGCGCTGGCAGAGCGATTCCGGGTCAGGACCGCCGTGGTGACCGACGGGGGCCTGTGTGCGGCCGTTGCCGACGGCCGGCCCCTCGCGCAGGAAGGCTTCACCGTGGAGGCGGTCGACCGGATCGGAGCCGGGGACGCCTTCGCCGCCGGCGTGCTCCAGGGATGGCTGGCGGGGTCCATGGAGCGGGGCCTGGCCTGCGGCATGGCCGCTGCGGCGCTCAAGCATACTTTCCACGGCGACGTGGCGATGATCACGCCGCGAGACGTCGAGGACCTCATCGCCGGCCGTTCCCGCTGGCGTTAGCGCTCCGCCGCCCCTGTTCCCCCAGGAAAAGGTGAACCGGGCACCCCACGTCGTACTCTGTTAGGCACCTCACGGTCTATATCACGCGCCCTGGGAGGGGAGCCCGATGAGCAGAGCAGGCCGCGCCCTACTCGTCTTCGTCCTCGCGGTGTCCGTGCTCTCCCTGCAGTACGTGCCGGCCGGCGCGCAGGCCGCGCCCCGGCAACTCCGCATCGCCGTCGGCATCGACGCGGACACGCTCGATCCCGCCGGCCAGACGACGACCACCGTCACCAACATGATCGACTACTTCTACGAGCCCCTGATCGACGCCGAGTACCATCCGGGCGAGATCAGGCCGAGGCTGGCCACACGCTGGCAGATCTCCTCCGACGGTCTCACCTACACCTTCACCCTGCGGCCCGGCGTGCGGTTCCACGACGGCTCGCCGGTCAACGCCGCCGCGGTGAAGTTCAGCCTGGAGCGGCTGCTCGATCCGAAGGTGCGCGTGCCGAACCGCCACCTCTTCGCCATGATCACCCAGATCGAGGCCGTGAACGACACCACGGTGCGGCTGCGCCTCCGGGAGCCGAGCCCCCTGCTGCTGCCGAACCTGGGCGGCGGCGTGGCCGCCATCCTCTCGCCGGCCGCGGTGCAGCGCGCCGGCGACCGCCTCTCGGTGGCCCCCGTGGGTGCCGGCTCCGGCCCGTACATGTTCAAGGAGTGGCGGCGCGGCGACAGCATCCTCGTCGAGCGCAACCCGAACTACTGGGGGCAGAAGCCGAACTTCGAGGAGGTCCTGTTCCGCGTCGTGCCCGACGCCGGGACGCGCCTGGCCCAGCTGCTGGCGGGCGACGTCCACATGGCGATGCTGCCGCCCGCGCCCGACGTGAAGGGGCTGCGCTCGAACCCGCGCGTGACGGTGGTGGAGGCGCCCACCGACCGCACGGTCTTCCTGGTCCTCAACACGCAGTGGGGCCCCTTGAAGGACGTGCGGGTGCGCCAGGCGCTGAACTACGCCGTCAACAAGCGGGCGATCCTGAGCTCCATCCTGTTCGACCTCGGCACGGTGGCCGTCTCGCCCTGCCCGCCGATGATGTTCGGCCACGAGACGATGTCCGGGGGCGGCTGGCCCTACAATCCGGTCAAGGCGAAGCAGCTCCTGGCGGAGGCCGGGTTCCCCAACGGGTTCGAGATGGAGTTCTTCTCGCCGACCGGCCGCTACATCCAGGACTTCCAGTTCGCCCAGGCGATCGCCGCGCAGCTGCAGAACGTCGGCATCCGCGCCAACGTCAGCACGATGGACTGGCCCTCATACGTCGGCATGCTGCTCACCCCGCCGGACCGCACGCGCGTGCAGATGATCGTGCTCGGCTGGGCCTGGCCGGTGCTGGACTGCGACGGCGCACTGTACGGCCAGTTCCACTCCAGCTCGCATCCGCCCACGGGCCTGGGTCCCGCCTTCTACAAGAACGAGCGGGTCGACCGGCTCCTCGAGCAGGCCCGGCGGGGCACCAACGCGCAGAGCCGGCGGGCGGCGTACCGCGAGGCGCAGCAGCTGATCTGGAACGACGCGCCGTGGGTGTTCCTCTGGACCCAGAAGTGGTACGTGGCGACGACGCGCAGCCTGGAAGGCGTCCGCGTGCTCCCGATCGAGAAGTGGGACGCCATCTATGCCACGTGGAAGTAGCCTGACGTCCGGGGGCGGTGGGCCGGTCAGGTCCATCGCCCCCCTTTCCCGCTGATGGCGCTCGGCTCGTACATCCTCCGGCGGCTCCTCCTGGCGGTCCCTACATTGCTCGGCGTCACCGCGATCGTCTTCCTCCTCATGCGGCTCATCCCGGGTGATCCCGCCCGCATCATCGCGGGCCTCACCGCCTCGGACGAAGAGGTTCAGCGCATCCGGGTCGAGCTCGGCCTGACCCGCCCGCTGCACGTGCAGTACCTCATCTTCCTCGACCAGCTCCGCCGCGGCGATCTGGGCACCTCCGCGGTGACCCGC
>DASUAK010000205.1:0-15366 GCA_035763845.1 bacterium
AGGAACGGGCTGAAGGGCTTCTCCAGCGTGATCCGCACGGTGAGGTTGTCGACGGCCTCCACCTTGGTGACGAGGTTGACCTCGCTGCGCCGCGGGGAGCCGAACGCCGGATCGAGCATGCGCTCGAAGTTGTACTTGACCGCTTCGGCGTTGAACGGCGTGCCGTCGTGGAAGACGACGTTCGGCCGCAGCCTGAAGGTGTAGACGCGGCCGCCCTCCGTGATCGTCCACGAGGTCGCCAGCATCGGGACGATCTCCAGGTTCTTGTTGATGTCCACGAGCTTGTCGAAGAGGTTCTGATACACCTGCCGGTCCACTGCGGCGCTGGACTGGTGCGGGTCCATCTGCGGCGGATCGGCGTTCAGTCCGACCCGGAGCGTGCCGCCCTGCCGCGGGGCAGCCATCGTGAGCGACGTGAACGCCAGGACGGCGATCACGGCGAGGACAAGCAATCGGTTCATCAGGCATCACCCTCCTACGGGGAGTGGTTGGTCCCATTTGGCTCCGGCCGGGGCCTTTCCTGCATCGCGCTAAAGCACAGAAGCCCCGGCCGTGTAACGATCCGGCAACGTCAGGCGATGGGGTGGGCCTTGACGTGGGCGAGGCGCCCGCCGGCCAGGAGGAAGCGCCGCTCCCGGGGGTTGAGGTCGACCGTGACGAGGACCTGGATCCCGCGCGTGAGGTCGCGGACGGTGAAGCCGGCCTGGGGGCCTTCCAGGAGGGCGCGCAGGCCCTCGATCGCCAGCTCGTCGCCCTGCGCGACGCGGTCATAGTCGCGCGGCTCGGCGAAGGCCATGGGGAGGAGGCCCCAGTTGATCAGGTTGGCGTGGTGGATGCGGGAGAACGACTTCGCGATCACGCCCTTCACTCCCAGGAACATCGGGGCGAGGGCGGCGTGCTCGCGCGAGGAGCCCTGGCCGTAGTTCTCCCCGCCGACGATGAAGCCGCCCCCGGCCTGCTTCGCCCGCGTGCTGAAGGTGGGGTCCAGCCGGTGGAAGACGTATTCGGCGAGGCGGGGGACGTTGGAGCGGTGGGCCACGATCTCCGCCCCGGCCGGCATGATGTGGTCGGTGCTGATGTCGTCGCCGACCTTGATGAGGATCGCCCCCCGCAGCACGTCTTCGAGCGGAGGCTTGACCGGCGCGGGCCGGATGCTCTCGCCCCGGTGGATGGCCACGGCGGCGGCCTCCGCCTCCGGCGCCGGCGGGATGAGGTTCGGGTTGTCCTGGGACAGCCGCTCGGGCAGCTCCGCCGGCGGGGCGGCGATCTTCATCGTGCGGGACAGCTCCCGCGGATCGGTGATCACGCCGGTCAGCGCCGTGGCCGCGGCCGTCTCCGAGCTGGCCAGGTAGACCTGGTCGTCCGCCAGCGCGCTGCGGCCCTTGAAGTTGCGGTTGATGGCCCGCAGGCTCTTCGTGCCGGGCGCGGGGACATGGCCGAAGCCGATGCAGGCGCCGCACGTCGCCTCCGCCACGTTCACCCCCGCGGCGATGAGGTCGGTCACGGCCCCCTCCCGGGCGAGCAGCTCCAGGTCGGTCCGGCTGCTCGGATGGATGAAGAAGTACACCTCGGGATGGACGCGCCGGCCCTTCATGATGTGCGCCACGGCGCGGATGTCGGTATAGGAGCCGTTGGTGCAGGAGCCGACCATGACCTGTTCGATCTTCGTCCCGGCCACCTCCCGCACCGGGACGACGTTGTCGGGGAGGCTCGGCTTCGCGACGAGCGGCTCCACCGCGGAGAGGTCCAGCTCCAAGCTGTCGTCGTAGGCGGCGTCCGCGTCGGGCAGCTGCTCGCGCCAGTCCTCCTCGCGCCCCAGCCGGCGGAAGTACTCCCGCGTGGCGCCGTCGGAGGGGAAGATGGAGGTCGTCGCTCCGAGCTCGTAGCTCATGTTCGTGATCGTGACGCGCTGCTGCGCGTTGAGCGTGCGCAGGCCCGGGCCGGTGAACTCGAAGACCTTGCCCTTGCCCCCGCGCACGGTGAGGCGCCGCAGCAGCTCGAGGATCACGTCCTTGGCGGTGCACCAGGGCTGCAGTGTGCCGGTCAGGTTCACCCGGACGACGGCCGGCATGTCCACGTAGTAGGCGCCGCCGCCCATGGCGATCGCCACGTCCATCCCGCCGGCGCCGATGGCGATCATCCCGACCCCGCCGCAGTGCGGGGTGTGGCTGTCCGCCCCGAGCACGGTCTCGCCGGGGACGGCGAAGTGCTCGAGGTGGATCTGGTGGCCGATCCCGCTCGCGGGCTTGGCGAACCAGACCCCGTACTTGCGCGAGGCGGTCTGCAGGTAGAGGTGGTCCTCCATGTTCTCGGGCTTGATGTGGAGGACGTTGTGGTCGGCGTAGCAGGCCGCGATGCGGCAGCGTACCCGCGGGATGCCCATCGCCTCGAATTGCAGGAAGGCCTGGGTGGCGGTAAGATCCTGGGCCAGGACCTGGTCGACGCGGATGCCGATCTCCTCGCCGGGGGCCATGCGGCCCTCGACGAGATGGTCCTGTAGGATCTTGCGGGTCAGATTGGCGCCCATGGCGGTCAGGGCTCCACGGCGGCCCGGGCGGCGGCCAGGCGCTCCTCGGCGACGTCCACCGGGATGACGCATCCCGCCGCGACCAGGTGGCGGCGCCCCCCGGTCTGGGCCACGGCGTCGCGCACTTCGCCGGCGATCGCCTCCGGCGTCGCCTTGTAGAGTGTTTCCCATTCGTGGATGCCGCCGGCCAGGCACACCGAGGTCAGCCCCCGCGCCTCGGCAAGGCTGGGGGGCGTGCGGCGGTCGTGCCAGTTGATGATGTCGACCGGATAGTCGGCAAGGACGTCGAACATGATCTGCTCGCCGTGGACGTGCAGCAGCCGCACCTCGGCCCCCGAGGATGCGTCCAGCACACGCAGGTCGTAGGGACGGCCGAACTCCTCGTACTCTTCCACCGTCACGTAGTCCGTGACGGCGCACTGCGTCGCGAAGAAGATCCCGTCCGCGCCGGAGGAGAGCGTCTCCGCGGCGAAGCGCGCCGTGACGTCGGTGATCACCTCGAGGCCCCGGTGCAGCTCCTCCGGATTCTCGCGCAGGTAGCGGACCAGCGCCTGTTTGCCGGCGAGGCCGCCGGCCACGGAGAGGGGGCTGAAGATCGTGGAGAGCAGCAGCGTCCCCGGCAGCGCCTCGCGGATCAGCCGCATGGCATGCAGCTCGCGGCCATACACTCCGGCGGTGACGTCGAGGTCCTTCAGATGGCCCCAGTCCGCCGGCTTCTTCACGGGCCGGTCGGTGATGTGGCGCACGCCCTCGGGGTTGGGCTTGTAGCCGGCGCGCAGCCCCCAGTCGTCGCCGTAGTAGGACGCGGCCGGAGTGACCTTGAGGAGGTCCCAGCCCCAGCGCTTCTGGAAGGCGGCGTGCGAGCTGGCCAGCGTCTCCGCGCGCTGATCCTGCTGGGGGAAGTGGCGCCACAGGGCGATGGGGACGCGGTCCACGGCCTGTCCCCTGATGGCGGCGAGGACGCGCTCGCGGCCGGTCATCGCGGCCCGGTCACCGTCCCGTGCCGGGCGCGCATGAAGTTGAGGATCTCACGGTCCACGAAGTGATCATCCCGCCAGCGCTCCTCGAAGTTCTCCACCGAGCAGTACCGGCGGAACGCCTCCTTGGTCTTCAGGTCGTACACGCCCGTGATCTCGCCCTGGTAGAGACCCAGGCGGCGGAGGATCTCCTGCACTTCCTTCGCCACGTTGCCGGCGAGGCGGGTGAGGTTCTTCGGCTCGGTGGCGTCGAAGTACAGGCGGTGCATCTCGAGCAGCCTGCGCAGCTCGCCGATCGGGGCGGGATGGTCGTCCACGCGCAGGTCGATGTAGCGGTCGATGAAGCCGCCGTAACCGCCCTTCTCCTTGGCCACGTAGATGGCGGCAGACTGCCGGCCCCGGCTGTCGCCGCCCTCCGCCTGTCCGGCGTCCAGCGCGGCGAGCAGCCGCTCGGGCAGCGGCCCTGAAGTCCCCTCGAACGTCGCGGCCATCGCACCCACGACGGAGGCGCCCACGAGGATGTTGCCCTGGCAGGTGTAGCCCGCCCCCGTGCGGTGGCCGGCCCAGTTGAAGCACTCCTTCCCGGTCCAGGCCGCCGACCCGCCGGAGCGGTCCACCACGCCCAGCTGCCGGTGCTCGCGGTCGGCATCCGCCTCGGTGAGGCGGCGCACGACCTCTTCCGCTCCCGCGCCCTGCGCGAGCATGGCCAGGCCGTCCGGGCCGTAGCTCAGGTTCGCCCACGCCTGGGTGGCGATCGCCCCGGCGCCGGACGCCGCCCAGGGCACGGCGGCGCCGACCGCCAGGAACTTGCTGGCCACCGCGATCCCGGTCTCGCCGGTGGCCGCGTCGAGGGCGGCGATGGAGAAGGTCGACGGGCGGGCCACGGCTACGACACCACCAGCTCGGCCAGCGCCTTCGGGAAGGCGGTGAGGACCTCGCGGCCCCCCGGTGTGACGATGACCGTATCGGAGTGGCGGAAGCCGCCGACGCCGTCCACGTAGATCCCCGGCTCCACCGTCATCGCCATCCCCGGCTGCAGCACCGTCTCATCGCTCGCGGAGAAGAACGGTGCCTCGTGGATGTCGATCCCGATGCCGTGCCCGGTGCGGTGGGTGAACTGCGGCCCGTAGCCCGCCTCCTCGATCACCCGGCGGGCGGCCCGGTCGACCTCCCTGCACTTGATGCCGGGGCGGATGGCGTCGATCGCGGACTGCTGGGCCCGCAGCATCACGTCGAACAGCTGCCGCTGCTCTGCCGTGGGGGTGCCGACGAAGATCGTGCGCTCGTCTTCGGAATAGTAGCCCTCGACCACGCACCCCGTCCCGTGGATCACGACGTCGCCGCGCCGCAGGCGCCGGCCGGAGGGGATGGAATGCGGCAGGACGGACTTCTCGCCGGAGACGGGCCGCGATCCCGAGGTGATGTGCCGCTCGGGGAAGCGCCGCGCAGCCAGCTCCAGCATCGCGGCGTTGCCGCGGGCCATGATCTCGATCTCCGTGGCGCCCGGCACGCTGGCGTCCACCTCCACGCGCATGCCGTGCTCGGCCAGCTCGCACCCGGTGCGGATGAGGGCCAGCTCCTCGTCATCCTTCACCGTCCGCAGCCCTTCGATCAGCCCCTTCACCGGGACGAGCCCGCCGCCCCAGGCCTGGGTCAGGTAGGCGTGCCCGTCCACGGTGAAGCTCGTGGGCTCGAACCCCACGCGCTTCCCGCGCAGCCCCAGCTCGCGCATGACCTCGACGGTGAGGTCGATCGCCAGCTGGAACGTGGACTTGCCGCCGAGGCCCCCGAGGGCCATGTCCGAGTAGGTCCGGATGGTCTCGATGGCGGAGTGCAGGCGGGCGTGGGACGCTTCCAGCTCCGGGATGATCAGCGCCGGCCGCTCGGCCGCCACGGCCAGCACCGGGCGGGAGTAGGTGATCGCCCGGAAGCCCGAGACGTAGTAGGTGTTGGCCGGGGCGAGGACGATCATGGCGTCCACGCCGGCTCTGGCCGCCTCGCGCAGGACCCGCTCCTGCCGCGTCATCCCGATTCCTCCTCGTCATGCAGCTCCAGCTTCATCTGGTGCATGTACGTGGAGAAGCCCAAGCGCTCCCAGAACCGCACGGCGTCGTTGTTGGCGGCCACCGTGAGCTCCACCAGATCGAGGCCCCGGCCGCGCAGCCATTCCAGGATCTCGTCCACCATCCGCCGTCCGATGCCCTGGTGCCGGTAGGCGTCGCGCACGTAGACGTCGTGGATGTAGCCGCGGTAGCGCCGCTCGAAGAAGGGGGGCAGGGCGGTGATGCGTCCGATGGCATAGCCGATGATCCGGTTCTTGTCCAGGGCGATCACGGCCAGCGCGTCGTCGCGGTTGATCAGCGTCCGCAGGTACGCGCCGTACTCCCGCGGCCACTGCGGCGACGGCGTGAAGGCCGGGTCCAGGTCGGCGTGGAAGCCCGCCAGCTCGCCCCAGACGGGGAGGATCTCTCGCACATCGCGGGTCGTGGCCCGCCGGATCTGAACGGTCATCAGCACAACGGGAAAGAGCAGGTACCGGGTGGAATTCCTTCCCGGTTGAAGGCAATCCTCCGATGAGCAGCGCGCCCCCCATCGTCACGGTCACCGGGCTGGTGAAGCGCTACGGCGTGCTCACCGCCGTCAAGCAGGTGAGCTTTGCCGTGTTGCGCGGGGAGATCTTCGGCATCCTCGGGCCGAACGGGGCGGGCAAGACCACGACGCTGGAGATGATCGAGGGGCTGCGGCGGCCGGACGGCGGCACGGTGGTTGTGGACGGCGTGGACGTCGCCGCCGACCCGCGGGGGGTGCGCGGGCGCATCGGCGTGCAGCTGCAGGAGGCCGGGTTCTTCGAACGGCTGACCGTCGAGGAGACCCTCACCCTGTTCGCCGCGTACCACGGGCGCTCCATAGACCCTCGCCCGCTCATCGAGCGGATGCAGCTGGCCGACAAGCGCGGCGCGCGGGTCATCACGCTCTCCGGCGGTCAGCGGCAGCGGCTGTCCATCGCGGTGGCCCTCGTGAACGATCCCCCCGTTCTCTTCCTGGACGAGCCGACGACCGGTCTCGATCCCCAGGCCCGCCGCAACCTCTGGGACCTCATCGCGGGCTTCCGGGCCGAGGGGCGCACGGTCATCCTGACCACCCACTATATGGAGGAAGCGGAGCGCCTCTGCGACCGGGTGGCGATCATGGACCACGGGCGGATCGTCGCCCTCGACGCGCCCCGGGCGCTCATTCGCGCGCATGCACGGGCCACGACGATCAGGGTCACTCTCACGGGCGGTGGAGCGGACTTCGCCGCCCTCCCCGGCGTCATGGATGTGGTGCAGGACGACGGCGAGATCGCTCTCGCCTCGGGGGATCCGATGCAGACGGTGCACGCGCTGATGGACCTGAACCGCACGGGGACACTGCACTTTCACCAGCTCCGCATCGAGGAGGCGACGCTGGAGGACGTCTTCCTGCATCTCACGGGCCACAGGCTGCGCGAATGAGGGCCTTCTTCCTCACTGTCGTGATGATGTTCCGGCACTACTTCCGCGACCGGACGAGCCTGTTCTGGGGGATGCTGTTCCCCCTCATCCTGATGGGGCTGATCGGCACCGCCTTTGGACGGGAGGCCGATCTCACGCTCCCTGTCGGGTTCGTCGGCGCCGGGCCGATGGCGGAGGGGATCCGCCGCGGATTGGCAGAGGTACCGGTGTTCGAGGTGACAGATGAGACCGATGCGGACGCTGCCCTGGCCGCGCTTCGTCAGGGAGAGCGAGCGCTCGTCGTGGTCATGCCTCCGTCAGGCGGTGGGCCCGTCCGAGCGTACTTCGACCAGGGCCGCGGACTTGAGTCTCGCACGGCCCTCCTGATCCTGGAGCGCTTCATCGCCGAAGCCAACCTGCGCGCATCCGGCGTGCCGCCGGCGCTCCGGCTCGAGTCCGCCGGCGTTGCCGCGGCGCGGGAGCTGCGGTTCTTCGACTTCCTCCTGCCGGGCATCCTGGCCATGACCGTCATGAACTCGGGGCTGCAGGGCGTTACCTGGGTCGTCACCGAGTACCGTCAGCGCCTCGTCCTCAAGCGCGTCCTGGCCACCCCCGTCCGACCGGCGGCCTTCCTCGGCGGGCTCGTCACGCGCTACGCGGTGACGAACCTCGTGCAGCTGGCGGTGATCATCGCCATCGCAGTCGGGGTCTTCCACGCCGTGATCGCCGGCAGCCTGCTCACCCTCGCCGCCCTGGCGGTGCTCGGCACCCTCGTCTTCGTCGGGATGGGACTGGCCATCTCGACAGTCTCGCGGACGCCCGAGTCCGCGAACCTGCTGGGGAGCCTGCTGAACTTCCCGATGCTGTTCCTCTCCGGCACGCTCTGGCCGCGCGAGTTCATGCCGCAGACCCTGCAGCCCCTCATCTCCGCCCTCCCGCTCACGCCGCTGGTCGACACGATGCGGGCGGTGTCCGCCCGCGGCGAGTCGCTGGCCGCGCATCTGCCGGCCCTCGGCTACCTGACGGCCTGGGGGGTCGCCGCCTTCCTCCTCGCGGCCTGGCGCTTCGAATGGGAATGACCGGCTAGCCCCCTTCCCGGCTAAACCCTCTCCCCACCCACCCCGTCGAAGCCAGGCAGAAACCAGCGACGACGAGTTGAGGTGGGAGCGGGCATGGCAGAGGCATCCTTGCGCCGGTATCAGCCCTCGGCCGCCGACCCCTGGGACCGGGTCAAGGCGGCCCACCTGCTCAACCGGGCCGGCTTCGGCGGCACACCCGAGGAGGTGGCCCGTCTTGCCGCGATGCGTCCCGAGGATGCGGTGGACGAGATCCTCGCCTTCGAGCGCATCCCCGAGTCCTTTCCGTCCATCGACTACGATCCTGTCCGCGCGCTGTTCGAGGAGGTCGTACGCCTCCGCCGCGACCGGGCGGACGAGTCGGCCCTGCGCGCGGCGGTGCGGCGCGTACGCCGCGCCAATCTGCAGAAGTTCCAGGAGCTGCGGGTGGCGTGGCTGCGCCGGATGCTCGAGTCCCGCCGCCCGCTCCAGGAGAAGATGGTGCTCTTCTGGCACGGGCACCTCGTCTCCGGGCTGCCGGAGACGCGCGTGGCCGAGCACATGGGGATGCAGCTCGACCTCTTCCGGCGGATGGCGACCGGCAACTACAAGGAGCTGATAGCTGCCATCTCGCGCGACCCGGCGATGCTCAGTTACCTCGACAACAACAGCAACCGCAAGGGCCGGCCCAACGAGAACTACGCGCGGGAATTGATGGAGCTGTTCACGCTGGGGATCGGCCACTACACCGAGCGGGACGTCAAGGAGGCGGCGCGGGCCTTCACGGGCTGGACGTTCGCGGGCAGCGAGTTCGTCTTCCGGCGCAACCAGCACGACGACGGCGTCAAGACCTTCCTGGGACGCACCGGGACCTGGGACGGGGGGGACGTCATCGACATCATCTTCGAGCAGCCGGCCGCCGCACGGTTCCTGCCCCGCAAGCTGTGGGAGTACTTCGCGTATCTGTCGCCCGAGGAGGGCCTGGTCGAAGAGCTCGCCGCGGCGTTCCGCGGCGCCCGCTGGGAGCTGCGGCCGCTGCTGCGGGCCATCTTCCTCTCCGAAGGCTTCTACTCGCCGCGCGCGATGCGCTCCCACGTCAAGAGCCCCGCCGAGCTCGTCGTCGGCGCGGCGCGGCTCACCCGAGCGGAGATCCAGCCGGAGGTCCTGCTGCGCTCGATGGACCTCATGGGCCAGAGGCTGCTTTACCCACCGCACGTGGGCGGCTGGCCCAAGGGGCACGGCTGGGTGAACACAGCCACCGTGCTGGCCCGCTACAACTTCAGCGCCCTGCTGCTGAGCGGTGGGATGCCGGGGCTGCGGCGGCGGGCCGGTGCGGCCGTGCGCGTCGAGGAGCTGGTCGATCCGGCGCGGGTGAAGACGGCGGGGGATGCGATCGACCAGCTGGTGGACCGCTTCATCCAGTCGCCCCTGGACGGCCGGCGGCGGTGGGCCCTGCTGCGGGCCTTCGGCACCAACCGGCCGGAGACGGCCTGGCAGCTCAACGGGGAGCCGTCGCGCACCCAGCTGCGCAGCGCCGTGCACCTGCTGATGAGCATGCCCGAGTTCCAGGTCAGTTGAGGAGCATCCGATGAGCCACGGGATGACCCGGCGGGAGTTCATGAAGAAGGGGATGACGATGGTGGCCGTCGGCTGGACGGCGCCGGCGTTCATCACCCGCACGGCCCTGGCCATGAACAACCCCTGGGACGTGGCGCAGGTGACCAGCCGGCCGGGCGTGCCCGACGAGCGCATCCTCGTCATCGTGCAGATGGGCGGGGGCAATGACGGTCTGAACACGGTGGTGCCGGTCACCGACGACGCCTACTATCGGTCCCGGCCGAACCTTGCCGTCCCGCGCCAGAGCGTGCTGCGCCTGACCGACGATCTTGGGCTGCATCCCCGCCTGGCGCCCCTGAAGGAGCTCTACGACGGCGGAGCGATGGCGATCGTCCAGGGGGTGGGCTACCCGAATCCCAGCCGCTCCCACTTCAAGTCGATGGAGATCTGGCAGACCGCCGATCCGGAAGGGCGCCTGGTGCGCTACGGCTGGGTCGGCCGCTACTTCGACAGCAACTGTCCCGTCTGCGAGCAGCCCGCGGTCGGCGTGAACGTGGGGCCGGCGATGCCGCTGGCGATGCAGGCTCAGACGGGCGTGGGAGTGAGCCTGGAGACGCCCGGGGCTTTCCAGTGGATGCCCGCTCTCGACGGCATCGGGGCGAAGGAAGAAGAAGAGCTGTTCCGCTTGCTGAACGCGCCGGCGCCCAACGAGCCCGGCACGATCGACTTCCTCCGCCACACCGCGATGAACGCCTACGTCTCCTCGCAGCAGGTCCGCGGGGCGGTGGCGCGGTACCGCGGCGGTGTGGAGTATCCCGCTACACGCTTCGCGCGCAGCCTGCAGCTCATCGCGCAGATGATCGCCGGGCAGATGCCCACGAAGGTGTACTACGCGCACATGGGCGGCTTCGACACCCACGCCGCGCAGCGCGGCGCGCACGAGAATCTGCTCGAGGAGCTGGCCGGAGGCGTGGCCGCCTTCTACAAGGATCTCGAGGCGCAGGGGAGCGCCGGGCGCGTGCTCGTCCTCGCCTTCTCCGAGTTCGGCCGCCGCGTTGGCGAGAACGGCAGCGGCGGCACCGACCACGGCACCGCGGCGCCGATGCTCGTCTTCGGAAAGGGCCTGCGGCCCGGGCTCTACGGTCGGCAGCCCAGCCTCACCGACCTGACCGACGGCGACCTCAAGCACGGCATCGACTTCCGCTCCGTCTACGCCACCGTGCTCGACCGGTGGCTGGCCGCCGATCCGCGGAAGATCCTGGGAAGCAGCTTCGAGCGCGTGGGGTTCATCTAGGCTCAGGTACCCCAGGTTTCGCGCAACACCCTCACCCAGTTGCCGTGCGCCAGCTTGCGCAGGTCCTCATCCCTGTACCCGCGGGCGGCGAGCGCCTGCATGAGCCTGGGCAGTCCGGCCGCATCGCCGATCTCGGCGGGGATGATGGCGCCGTCGAAATCCGAACCCATGGCGACGCAGTCGATGCCCATTCGCTCGACCATATAGTCGATGTGTTCCACCATGTGCACGATCGGCGTGTCGCGATCGCGTGCGCCGTCGGCGCGCAGAAAGCCCACGTGGAAGTTGACGCCGGCCACACCACGGCTATCGCGAATGGCGTCGAGCTGCCGGTCGATCAGATTTCGCGGCGAAGGCGTCAGCGCGTGGGCGTTGGAGTGGGTGGCCACGAGCGGCGCGTCGGTGATCGCGGCCACGTCCCAGAAGCCCTGCTCGGTGATGTGGGAGAGGTCGACCATGACCCGCCGTCGATTGAGCTGCCGGACAAGCTGCTTCCCCGCGTCGGTCAGCCCCGGCCCGGTGTCCGGCGAGTGGGGAAACTTGAACGGCACGCCCTGCGCGTAGCGATTGCGACGCGAGTGGGTGAGACCCACCGAGCGCAGGCCGGCGGCGCAGAAGACGTCCAGCGCGTAGCCATCAGGGTCGATGGGCTCGGCCCCCTCCAGGTGCAGCACCATGGCGAAGACGCCGGCGACCAGGCACTGCTGCAGCTCGGCGGAGGTCCGGACGATGCGGACCCGGCCGGCCGATGCCTGTTCGAGCGCGAGCAGCCGTCCCAGGTAGCCCAGGGCGGCCGACTGGGCGTATTCCAGGGACATGGGTTCGGGCCAGTTCTTCTCGTCGCCGTACTTGCGGAGCACGAGCTCCGCCTGGGCGGGATCGGTCACGGCCGTCTCCTCGACGCCGGGATCGCGGATGTAGACAGCGAAAAACCCGCCGCCCAGGCCGCCTTCTCGCGCCCGCGGCAGATCGATGTGCCCCGCCCCCGCGCGCTCGAAGAACGAACGGCCGGTCTGCGTCAGACTCAGGATGGTATCGTTGTGACCATCGAAGATCGTCGGATAAAGTGCGGCAGTCGGTGACATTGCATGTCGAAGATTGGCCGCGGCAGCGCGTTGACCTCCCGGTGGGGCAGGCGGTCACAGCCTCGGGCCAGAAGAGCCCATGGGGGAGCCGGAGGATCAATGGCGTCCGAGTTCGTGGAGACGGCGGCCGAGGCCGCACATCGCGTCGGGGAGCTGCTCATGAAGATGCTCCCCGAGACCCGTGGCAACAAGGAGATCCGCACCAAGCGCAATCCCGCCGATCTCGTCACCCGGGCCGACCGGATGTCGGAGGAGCTGATCGTCGCGTTGCTGCGCGAGCGCTTCCCCGATCACGCCATCCTGGCCGAGGAGGGGACGCGCCATCCCGGGGCCGAGTACCGCTGGATCATCGATCCCGTGGACGGCACCACCAACTTCGCCCACGGCCTTCCGCTGTTCTGCGTCTCGATCGGCCTCGAGCGGCAGGGCCGGATGGTTGCGGGCGTCGTGTATCATCCGCCCATGGATGAGCTGTTCTGGGCCCACCGCGGTCAGGGCGCCCATCTGCGCCGCGGGACGAGCGACCAGAAGCTGACCGTCTCCGAGGTCGGTTCCGTCGCCCAGGCCGTGGTCGCGACCGGGCTGCCCTACGACATCCGCGCGAGCGGCACCAACATCGCCAACATCGACGCCCTCTGCCGCACCGCGATCGAGGTCCGCATCCTCGGCGCCGCCGCCCTGCACCTTGCCTATGTCGCCGCAGGCCGTCTGGAGGCCTTCTGGGAGCCCGCACTGAATCCGTGGGACCTCGCCGCCGGCGCCCTCCTCGTGGAGGAGGCCGGCGGCCGCATCACCCACATGCGCGGCTCCCCGTTCCACTTGAACGTCGGCGACGTCCTCGCTACCAACGCCCGCGTCCACGACGAGATGGTTGGACTGCTGCGGACCGAGAGGAGCGCTGCCGGTTAGAGATACTGCAATGGAGAAGCGACCGCCCCCTCGAAAGGGACGGCCGCTCTCCCTCGTCCCGACGGGGTGTCTCTAGGGGACGAAGAGCTCAGCCCCGATGCCGCCGCCGAAACCGGTATCCGCGCGCGACCCGCTGAGCGCGACACCCCAGATCACGCCGGCCGCCAGGGCCAGTGCCACCACGATCCCAGCCACCTTCGCCTTGAACGTCCGCTGCATCGGAGACACCCCCTGTTCGTTGTGTCCTCACGATACAGGGGTCTCGCGCGCGGGCCATCCGACAAAAGGCGTATGCCCGGTACGTATCTTTGCGGCTGATGCGACATACGTATCGGGCAGGAGGGCTAACGAGAAGCAGTTAGGCCGCGCTGCACGGCCCATGCAGCGATCTGCACGCGCGAGTTGAAGCCCAACTTGTTGAGGATGTGCTGGACGTGGGTGTCGGCGGTGCGTTTGCTGATGAAGAGCCGCCTGGCGATCCCCCGGTTGGACATGCCTTGCGCAATCAACCCCGCCACCTCTTCTTCGCGCCTTGTGAGGGGAGAGGTCCGCTCCTCTCCGTCAGGAGGCGCACCGCCGGTCGGGACGCTGTGCAGGATGCGGCCCGCCTCCGCGAGCGCGTCCTCAAACGCCATCGCTCTGCCGGCGGCCCATGCCGCGGCAAATTCGGACTCCCCCAGAGCGCCACGGGCCATGCCGATCCGACGCTCCTGAAGTCTCCGGATGGACGCGTAGAAGATGGGGCGTCGCTTGTCCTCGCGGCGCGCCTCCGCGGCCCCAAGCAAGCGCGCTGCCACCACCGGCTGCCCCGTCGCCGCCGCGATCCCCGCGGCATCCTCGGCGAGGTATGCACCGACGAGGTCGCCGCGTTCCCGGGCACGCTCCAGGTGCTGGCGGTATGCGACTGCAGCCTCGCGGTACTTTCCCTGCGCTTCGTAGAGGTTGCCCAGGGACTCGAGATAGCCGCCGATGAGGAGGACATCCCCCGCTTCGCGGGCCGAATGGACCGCTTCAGCGAAGCACGCTTCGGCGGTGGCATAGTCCTCCTGTTCCGCCGCCAGGACGCCGAGGTTGCCGAGCGATGACGTCACCGCGACCGCGTTTCCCAGTTCGCGGCTGAAGGCCAGCCGGTCCGCGAACGCGCGCTGAGCCCCGCGCAGGTCGCCGCGCCTGAAGGCCAGGGCGCCGGCGGCATTGCAGGCGAGCTCAAGCGTGTATCGATCGCCGACTCTTCGCCCGATCGCCATCGCCTCGGCTGCGATGCTCTCGGCCTCGTGCCATCTTTCGGTGAAGGATTGACTCCACGCCTTCTGGCTGAGTGTGACCCCGATGCCCGCTTCATCACCCAAGGCCCGATGCAGCGCGAGGCTTTCATCGAGCAGGTTCAGGGCTTGCCCGGAGTCGCCCTCCATCTCGACCGCCACCCGCGCGCGTACGCGCAACGCTTCGGCCAGGCTTGGTTTATCAGCCGCCTGCTGGTTGAGACCTATACATCGATCGCTCAATTCTCGCGCCCAACGGAGCTGGCCCGACCAGACCGCAAGGAGCGCCATTGCGGAATGGGCGCGGAGGAGAGCGGCGGGAGATGCGGCCTCGCCCGTCTCCAGCAGGTGCGTGAACCATGCCAATCCCTCGCGTGGCCGTGCCCGCAGCACCCAGTAGTCTCTGAGTCCAGCCGCCATTCGAAGGGCCGCGTCAACCCCCCGGTGGTCACCGCACCAGGCCACCGCCGTGCGGAGATTGTCCTGCTCCCAGTCCAGCCGATCGAGCCAGGCCAACTGGTCGTGGCGCCGGAGGCCCGGCGCGGCCTTTTCGACCATCCGGAAGAAGAAGTCGAAGTGGCGGTCGAACGTCTCGTCCGCCTCGCGGTGTGACCGGAGTTGCTCGAGCCCGAATTCGCGGAGGCTCTCCAGGATCTCAAACCGCGGCTCATCCGCCGCCGTGCTTGATGGCCGGATCAGATTCTGGTCCACGAGGCCGGCGATCGCCGCGATGGCGTCGTGAGCCTCCCCGCCGATCACCGCGTGCGCCGCGTCTGGCGAGAAGCCGCCGGCAAAGACGCTCAGTCCGCGGAACACCATCTGCCGCGCGGGGGTGAGGGTATCGTACGTCCAGGCGATGGCTGTGCGCAGCGTCTGATGGCGGGGAGGAAGGTCCCGGGGCCCCTCGGTAAGGGCCTCGAGGCGCCGCTCCATCCGCTCCAGCAGGGCGGGAAGAGTCAAGTAGCGAGTCTGCGCGGCGGCGAGCTCGATGGCCAGAGGAAGTCCATCGGCTCGTTCGCAGATGCCGGCGATCAGCGATGCGTTTGCGGGGGTGACGGTGAAGTCGGGCCGGATCGCCTTCGCTCGCTCCGCGAAGAGTCGCACGGCCGGAGCGCCATCGCCGGTTCCGAGCGGGTCGAGAGGGACCTCCTGCTCCCAGAGCAGCCGCAGCGCCACCCGGCTCGTCGCCAGGATCTTGATCCCGGGCGATGCACCGAGCATCTCCCC
>DASUAK010000206.1:0-6114 GCA_035763845.1 bacterium
CGCGACGGCGGCACGCCGGCGATCGTGAGCGTCCACCCTGGAAAGTCGCCGGCCAGCCGCCGGAACGCCTCGATGGCGATGTCGATGCCCTTGTACCACTTGACGTAGCCGAAGACCAGCACGCGGTGGCGTTCGGGAACACCTTGTTCGGCGTCTGGGGGTGAGGTGCCGTGGGGGAGCACGCACACCTTCTCCCGACGCTGCCCCCACTCCTGGACGAGCCGACGCTTGAAGATCTCGGCGTGGACCACGAGGCGATCCGCGGCCCGCCCCAGCGCCGCCATCGCGGCGCGCAGCAGCAGATGGGCCACCCAGGCGCGACGGTGGATCCCGAGCCGGCGCAGCGTTTCCGGGTCCAGATCCCGCGACGACGGCACCTGATGCACCGTCGCGACGATCTTCTGCCTGAACACGGCGCGCGCCAGCAGCAGCGCCGCCAGCAGCGAGGCGACGCCACTCCCGCCGCCGAAGATCCCGTGCTCGAACTGAACGTGCAGGATCCGCGGGCGGGCGCGCCGGAGCCGGCGGAGCAGATCCGCCCCGAGCATCACCCCCGGCCGCCACACGGGAGTCAGGCGCACCCCTCCGGCGGCCCTTCCATCCTCCCCCGGCCCGCGCTGGACCCAGACCTCGGTCTCGACCCCGCAATCGGCCAGGTGCGCCGCCAGCCCGGCCGTGTAGGTTCCGACACCCTCCGGACGTCCGGGAGACGAGCGCACCGCCACCAGGGCGACGGCGGCCTGAGTCATCGCGGCAGGACCCTCCCGGGATGCAGGGTGAGCTCGGGCCGCACTCTCGCCCGCATGCCGAGCCGGTTCCAGATGCCCAGCAGCTCCCGCCCCATCCGGACGCCGTCCCGAAGAACCCGGACCTTGCTGCCCTCCATGTGCGACCACGTCACCGGGACCTCCGCGATCGTGAGACCGGCCGCGGCGGCCAGCCTCAGGATCTCCACGTCGATGGTATAGCCGTCGATCACCGAGTGTGCGAACAGCGCGCGGGCCGCCGGGCCCCGGAAGAGCTTGAAGCCGCACTGCGTGTCGGCGATGTCGGGGAGGAGGATCAGACGGACGATGCGGTTGAAGACGTGGCCCGACCACTGGCGGAAACGGCTCTGCGGGACCAGGATGCGCGAGCCGCGGACCCCCCGTGAGCCGATCGCCACGTCCGCGCCCTCCGCGATGCGGGCCAGCAGCGCGCGCAGCTCGCCGATGGGGGTGGCCAGGTCGGCGTCGGTCAGGAGCACGAGGGCGCCGTGGCTGGCGAGCACCCCCCGGCGCAGAGCCGCACCCTTGCCCCGGTTGCGCTCGTGGCACAGCACCGTGACCGGGATCCCGTCCCGCGCCGCGGCGGCGAGAGCCGCCCCGGTGCCGTCGGTGCTGCCGTCGTCCACCACGATGATCTCGCGCGCTCCGCGCCAGGAGCGGGTGGCTGCATCGACCGTCTTCAGGAGCGGCTCGATGCGGTGCTGCTCATTGAAGACCGGAATGACCACGGACAGCTTGATCATGTCAGCGATTCACCTTGGATGTTGCCTGAATTGCGGCGCGGGACAGGACGCCGTCCCGCCCGCCGAGAAGAATGGCCAGCGCCCTCCGATGAAGCGACCTTCGACGGACCCACTGCTGCTGCTCGCGCTCGTCTTGACGCTGGCGTTCAACGTCATGCCGAGCACGCCGGAATTCTGGCGCGGCACGTTCGACGGAGAAACCCATCTCTTCTTTGCCGACCACTACCGCCGTGGATGGTGGGATCCGTGGGAGGAGAAGTGGAGTCAGGGTTTCTGGGTGTACAGCTATCCTCCTCTCGTCCACCAGCTGATCGCCGCGGTCGGCAGCGTCTGGAGCCTCGGCGCCGGATTCCGGCTCGTCCAGAGCGCGGCCATGCTGCTGTACCCGGTGGCGGCGTGGTCGCTGAGCCGGGAGCTCCAGGGGCCGCAGGCGGCCGGATGGGCGAGCCTCCTCACCCTGGCTCCTGCGGGGATCTATCTGGCGGTGTACTCCTTCGGCCAGCTGCCGACGCTCGTAGGGATCGTGCTGATGCTCTTTGCGCTCACGTGCCTTGCGCAGTACCTGCACGCCGGGAGGACCCGCGACCTGCTCAGTTGGGGCCTGCTCTCCGGAACGCTGTTTGCCGCGCATCATCTCACGGCCGTCTTCGGGCTGCTGCCGGCCGCGGGCGCCGTGGCCCTGCACGTCGGTCTGCGCCGAGGCCTGACCAGGTCCGAGGCCGGTCGGCGGGCTGCGTCGGCCGCCGGGACGCTGATCGCCGCCGCCCTCTTGGCAGTGCTTCCCTTCTGGTGGTGGTTCTTTACCCAGCGGATCCCGTTTGCCGAGATCCCGCATCCGACGCGGCTGGCATTCCTGACCATCCCCGAACTCCGCAGCCTGTTCGTGTTTCGTATTTACGGCGCCGCGCTGGCACTCGTTCCCCTGACGCTTCTCTGGCCCCTCCGGCGCCGGTCCGCATGGCCGCTGGCCGCCCTGCTGGTCGTGTGGATGATCCTCGGGCTCGGCGGTAATACGGGACTGCCCCAACGGCTTCTCGGCTCCCTCTGGTCCCTCATGGTCTACGACCGCTTCGCCCTGTTCGCGGCCGCCCTGACCCCGCTCGCCGCCGCCGAATGGGTCGCCTCGATGCGCGCTCGCGACCGGGAAGTCCTGGCCGCCGTCTTCCTCGCCGGGGCGATGATCATGTCGGCGATCTCCGCGGCGCATACGGAGAACCGCCGGCTGCTGCCGCGTCTCAGCGAGTGGGAGCACGTCGAGATGCGGCGATTCCTTGAGGCCGACGACCACGCGAACTGGTATTACGTGACATTCGGGCTTGGCGACAATGAATTCCAGCATCTGTCCCGGATCACCTCCGCCCGCACGATCGACGGCTACTATGCCTCGGCGCGCGTCAGGCAGGAACTCAGAGAGAGTCGGATCGGCAGCTTCGACGCAAGCCTGCACTTCCCCAACGGCCTTACGGCGGTACGATCGGTCCTCGAGCAGCCGGCGTCGTGGAACTTACGGTGGGCACTTGTTGCGGATCCCCGCTACGACCCGACCCTGCAGCAGGCCGGCTGGCGGCGCCTGTACCCGCTGGGAGCCGACGCGACCTGGCAGGCCGGGGATCCGGTCCCCTCCCTGGTGATGATCTGGTCCGCTCCTGAGGGAGTCCCACCGATCCCGCGACAGACACCGCCGCGCGTTCCACCGATCCTCCCGGTGTTGTGGGGCGTGATACCCATCGTGGGCTTCGCCGGAGGGGTCCTGAGTCTCGTCCTGGGCTCACGAAGCGGCGGATCAGGGTCAGGACCTGCCAACTGAAGGCAACGGCGGCAGTCCCCGCCGCGACCATCAGCCCGATCGAGATGATTGAGCCGACGATAGGCTGCTGCGCCGCCGGCAAAAGGGCGTCCAGGGTCGACGGCAGCCCGAGTTCGCGGGGAAAGAACCGCAGGGGTGATCCCGCCGCAAGTACATAGATCCCGTACGCCGTGCCCATGTGGCGGGTGTCCACGCCGAGCACGACGAGCAAAGGCAGCACCTGCAGCAGGTAGTGCTCGTGGACGACCTTGCTGGTCAACAGGAAGACCAGCAGCGGAAGACAGAACACCCGGCGCAGCGACCAGCGGTGGCGGACCGCCGCGACCGCCGCGCCGCCGAGCGCGCCCGCCGTCAGCGCCCAGAGCTGAGCCCCCGCGTTCGTGACACCGGCGTCCTGCGTCCCGGTCGTCCCCGCTCCGAAGAGCATGGCGGCGCCGCGGGCGGCCTCGATGAGCAGGTTCACGCCTGAGACGAGCGTGAGACCGGCCGGCTGCCTGGTCGCCTGGAACCGGACCACATCGTTCAGGAACCGGATGTCTCCGTACAGCACCAGATAGGGGAGCCAGACGGCGGTGGTCGCGGCGGCGAGACCCACCCCGACGTGCGCGAGAGCGTTCCAGCGTCTGCGCTGGACGAGATGGATGGCGAGGAACGGCAGGATGATCAGCGGGAGCACCTTCAGGCCGGCACCCAGGGCCAGCAGCGCGCCCGTCAACCACCAGCGACCGCGCAGCGCGGCATACAGCGCCAATGCCACGCTCAACCCCGCCCAGAGATCGGGCTGCACCTGCCCGATCGCCACGACTGGTACGAACCACATCACCCAGTACCGCCTGGCTGCCGCGGGATTCTTGCGATACAGCCAGACCATCACCAGCGCATCCGCCAGCACCAGCCAGGCCTTGATCAGCAGCTGATGCAGCCACCACTGCCCGCCGAGGGCGGCCGCCGCCCACCCCGAGAGCCAGAGCATGTAGGCGTACAGCGGCGGATAGGCGAAGTACCCGTCCCCCGCGCCGGCCAGCCAGGCGGAAAACCGGGCGTACACCCCCTGCCCTGCCAGCATCTGCCAGGAGACATCCTGGAAGACGGCCATCTCGTACGCGTGCGCCAGGAACGCCCATGCCGCGAGGCGCAGGGCGAGGGGCCAGAGGAACCAGGCCTGCCCACGCAGGGATATGCGCCCCCGCTCGTTCACAGGAACCTCGGGCCGACAGTGGGAATTATACGTAGTATGGGCCGCATAGGCGTGTCGCTCCGGCTGGCCGCGGCGCTAACGGCTCTGCTCCTCGCCCGGTCCGCCATCGGCGCCCCCGCTCCCCCTTCCAGCATTCGGATCGAGGCGGTGAGCGTCAGCGTGCACAATCCCCTGGGTCCGGGAGACCGGCTCCCCGTGAGCCTGCGCGCAACGGGAGGCGGATCGGCGACCTTCCACATCTTCGGCATCGCCAGCGACATCGGGATGCGCGAGCTCCGCGCGGCGGGGTATCAGGGCCTCACCACGCAGTACGCCGGGACGTACCAGGTGCGCCAGGGTGACGGCATGCGCAACGCCGCGGTCTTCGCCACCCTGACGGGCCGTGGAGCGCAGGCGATGGCGCCGGCCGACCGCGGGCTCACGATCGATGCCAGGGTGCCGCGCCTCACGGCGCGCCTGCCGGCCCCGGCCGCGCGGGTAACGAACGCCCGCCCCAACATCGCGATCGAGATGATCGACCTGGAGTCGGGGATCGACCCCCGCTCTGTACGGCTGATCATCAACGGCCAGAACGTCACGGCGCGGGCCTCGATCTCGGACATCTTGGTGACGTACAATCCGGCGGATCCGTTCGCGCCGGGGCATGTGCGCGTCGAGCTGCTGGCAGCCGACAGGGCCGGCAACCCCGTCCGCCAGAACTGGACGTTCGAGGTTGTGCGGAACACGGGGCTCCTCTCGTCGGTCACGATCAACCCCTCGACCGTCCTGACCGAGGACGACCTCCTGACCGTCGTCGCCGCGGGGGTCTCCGAAGGCCGCGCCTCATTCGCCCTGAAGGGGATCCGTGGCGAGCGGCCGATGAAGGAATCGGGGACCAAGGGCATCTACTTCGGAACGCTGGTAGTGCCGCAGGGCATGGCCGTGACCGGCGGCGCGCTTGTGGTGACGCTGGAGAAAGACGGCCGCAGCAGCACCATGGCGGCCGCCGTCCCTGTAACCATCCTCGCCGGCGGCCAGCCCCAGGCATCAACGATAGCCGCGCGGGGCCCGGCCGGGCCCATCGATGACCCGGAGGCCCGGCTCGAGCTTAACGGCACCTCGCGCCCCGGGTATCGCATCATCGGACGAATCGACTACGCCGTCCGCTCGGCCAGTCTCGACCAGACCGGCATGCTGGGTGAGTTCACAGTGCTGGCGGCGTCGAATGGAACGTGGCGGGCATCATTCAGTCCCCTGGTGCCCCTGGGTGACGCGCGGCTCACCGTGACCGTGATCGCCGTCGACCCGGCCGGCCGGCGGTCTCCGCCCGCGAGGATCGAGGTCAACGGGTCCTGACGTCGGGGACCGGCATCAGCGCCACAGGCGCTTCCTGCCCGAAGCGCGAGCGGACGTAGTTCGCGGCGCGCCGCGCCTCCGAAACCCGGTACGGCCCCAGCAGGATGATGTAGGCTCCCCCGCTCTGCCGCTGCGCCCGAGCCGAGAAGCCGGCGACGGTGAGGTCGGCCGCGATCAGTGACGCGCGCTCTCCGGAGGCGATCGGACCGACGGTCACCGTGAGGAACGGCTCGGTGGGGTCCAGCGGAACGTCGGCCTTCGGAG